>NZ_CAMZMW010000002.1:0-267943 GCF_947311865.1 Paracoccus sp. PARArs4
GGGGTAGAGCAGCCCGGTAGCTCGTCAGGCTCATAACCTGAAGGTCGCAGGTTCAAATCCTGCCCCCGCAACCAAAAAAGCCTCCCGAAAAGGGGGGCTGTCCGCGTTCAAGATCACAGAAAAATACCAAGATGAAACATCCGACGGCGAAACTGCCCAAGGAAGTCGTGATCGCGTGCAAACGCAAGAGCGCGGCCACTCGCCGCAAGGACGCTTGTTCGATCCAGCATCGAGATCGCTGATGCATGGCCCACTGGATCGCCTGACTTGCCGATCCAACCGCCCTTGGATTGCCGGCACATCGGGACCCACATTCGCCGCGAACAGCCAAAGACCGGCAGGCCGCAGCCCATCGCCTCGAGGTAGATGCAAGACGGGTCGGATTGCCGATGAGGCGCATAGAAAAGGTCGGCCTCGTTCTGCAGGATCGGCACGAGTTCACGCGCGAAATCCACCGCGCCATGCAGCTTGACGATCTCACCCAGATCATGACGCGCGATCTCGGCTCGGATTGACGATGCCAAGGGGCCATCGCCGTAGATATCCAAGCGGAACTCCGTTCCCAGATCCCTCAATGCACGTGCAAAGGGCACCAGATCCTGCGCACCCTTCATCGGAACCAGCCTGCCTGCCGAGACGATCCGAAGCGGGCCGGTCCGCCGACCACGCAGCGCGAGGGTTTCGGCAGTGGCCATGCTTTCCAGGTTCATGCGCCCGTCCAGGTAGACCAGAGTGTCCTGTGCAACGCGCGAATACGCCTTTGCCGCCGGATAGCCGTTCGCTTGAATGCCATCCGCACGCTTCAAGGCACGCCGCCGCCGGATCTCCTGCCCCAGAAGCCACTGACACGAACGCGCAAGCTTCAGCGGTCGCCCCGCAAGGTCCAGCCGCGCGATCTGAAGCCGTGTCCGCAGGTCATACTCGATCGCGTAGACAAGCTTGACGTCAACCTGAGCGGCCACCGACGGCAGGTGCAACTGGCGTGCATCATCCGCCGCGGCCAGGACGACCGCGGCCCCCTCGAGTTCGGTCGCACCGATACGTGCATCGGCATCGATCACATGCAGCTCGCAAGGAAGCTCGTTTCGGTCGACGATGCTCGAGAACGGCAAAGGTGTCGTGCCACGACGTATGACCAGGCGCAGCGGACCGTCCCATTCTGCCGCATGAAGACGCAGCCCCTCGTGGAACTTGTCGTCCATGCGCAGGCCCTCGGGGCCTTCGATCACGTGGACCGAGGGGGTCAATACCAGAAGCCCGCCCATCACCCGCGGCCTCGACGCGCCAGAAACGTACGATACGCATGGCCGGGCAGGATCAACGCGCCACGGGCATAGCGCGGGCCGAGACGCAGTGGGCTCAGCGCTGCGCGCCACGCCCATTCAAGCCGCGCACGACGAACGAGTACGGGGGCGCGCCGCTGGCGGCCAGCGATGAAATCTATGCCGGCTCCGACGGATGCGAAGCCGACCGATGGCAGTGCGCGACAGGCCCGGGCCGCAAACACTTCCTGTCTTGGGGCACCGACTGCCAGCAGGCACAGGCCGGCACCGGACGCGGAAAGCCGGTCGAGAAGCTCGTCGCCTTCGGGGCCGTCGGGATCGAACGGAAAGCCCGGTGCCGTGGTCAGAACGACCGACAGGCCGGGGATCATACGTTGCAGCTCGGACGCACCGTCACGCGCCGCCTCCTCGGTCCCCGCTATGATCGCAACGCCCACCCCTGCCTCTGCCGCAAGCTTGCACAGAGGGACCACCAGTTCGGATCCGGGGACCAGCGAAACCTGCTGGCCGCCAAGCCGCGCGAGCCAGACCACTGGGTTTCCATCCGCAACGATCAGATCATGCGCCTGATAGGCTGCCCGGAACCGCGCGTCCTTGGGCAGCTTTTTCAGGTGATCGACATTCATCGTCGCCAGCGCGAAGCCGCGCCGCGTATCCAGACGCTGCGCAACCTCGGTCAGCAAGGCCGCCTTGTCGGGAACGGTAAGGGAAATCGTGTCGGGACCGATCTTGAACTGCATGAGGTCGAATACTCCGATCTGTTTCTTGCCGAACAGGTGATGGCCCGTCCGTCATACGCCGTCCTAGAGAAGAAGTGCCGCGGCGAGGCCCGCCCCGATTGCACCGAAAAGAAGGTCGTGCAGCGGATCCCAGACCTTGTGCCTGCGGGCCAGCCGAACGATCAGGGGGTAGGCTGCGACGGTCGCCAATGCCTGCCCCGCAAGTCCGCCCGCGATCCCGGCCTGCCGAACGCCAACAAGGAAGCAGGTCAGGAACAGCGCAGCGCGGACAAGCGTCAGCGAGAAATATCCGCGCGAGTTTCCACTTGCCAGTGCTGCCTGATCGTATGTCAGACCGATCAGCGCGGGAATGGTCGCGCATGCGATCATCGTCACCATCGGACCCGCACTGTCATAGCGCGCATCATAAAGAAGCTGTACGAGGGCCGGTCCTATCGCGGCCATGAAGAATGTGAGCAGCAGGAAGCCCGCCGTCAGGCCCGCGCGCACCTTGCGCAACTGTCGGAAGCGGTGTTCGGCCTCCGCGCCTGCGGCATCGCGATAGACCGGGATCATGACCTTGGTGATGACCGTCTGTCCCAACAGGACGGGAAAGCTCGCGAAGAAGAATGCGATGTTGTAGATACCCAGCTCGCCAAGCGTCAGGTACTTGCCCAGGATGGCCTTGTCCCCCTGTGAAAGCGCGAAGCCCACGACGGTGGAGGGAAAGATCCATTTCCCGAAAGACACGAGCTCGGTGACGGCGCTGCGATCCCAGTGCAGGCGATTGGGCGTGCCCGGCAGCATGCGTGCGGCCAACAGAACCTTGATGATCGCCCCGAGGACCAGACCGATCACCAGCGCCCAGGCCGAGCGCATGACTGCCGACAGCGCGATCGTGACGATCACGCTGAACAGGGCGGCCAGCACCTCGACCAGTGTCAGGCGTCCCATCTGAAGATGCCGGTTCGCGCTTTCGACGCGCGTCGTCTGCAGGCCGTGGATGATGGTCGTCAGGCCGGCGATAGGCAGGTACCAGACCAGTTCGGGGATCTCGTAGAACCGGGCTGCCGGATAGGCGAAGATGCAACAGGCGATCCACAGCCCGATGCCCCGCATCACCTGCATCGTGAACGCGGTGTTCAGATAAGACTGATCGTCGCCGCGCTTGCTCTGCATGATCGCGGGGGTGATGCCCACGTCAGAGAAGTTGTTCAGGCCCTGGATGATCACCATGATCAGGGCCATCAGGCCAAAGACCTCGGGAAACAGAAGCCGGGTCAGGATCAGGTTCGATCCCAGACGGATCGCCTGCATGCTGCCGAACCCAAGTACCGTCAGCGCCGAGCCGCGAAATGCCCGTTGCGCAAGGCCCTGCCCGGAAGCCAGCGCCCCGATGCGTGTCAGGATGGCGCTCAATTCGACGCCTCGGCGGTGACGGCCTGCCAGACGGCATCGGCCGTCTCCTCGTAGTGATCCGCAAATCCGGGGGCGATGCTGTCCGGCAGCGGAAGTCCTTCCGGCGGCCTTTCACCGAAGATCGCGGCGTAGGCGATCATGCCCGCCAGCAGGTAGATGGTTTCCGTTCCATGTGGGGAAAGATCCGAGTAGAGCGCATCGAAGGGCACCTCGGACAGGGGGGCCTCGCCAAGCAGTTGTGACATGACGCGCCCGACGGGGATCAGGTCGAAGGTGACATCCGGCCGTTCTTTTGCCAGCTTCTCGACGAAATCGTCGTACCAGGCGGCGTAATCCCCGGTCGCATGGGCGTGATAGGCCGCCATTTCCTCGTCCGATGCGGGAACCGCCTTCGCGAAGGGGTGCAGATCGGCCCAACCCTCGTAGATCAGGAACCGTGGCGCGTCCGCATTCTCCATCACCCAGTCCACCGTGACCAGCGTCGCGTCCAGCGGCGTCTCGCGCCAGCTGTCGGCATAGCGGTGATCGGCCGGGTCGTACTGGATATAGTTCTCGGTGTTGAAGATCACGGTGTCGAAGCGGCCCCCCAAGAACGGCTGGGTCCAGTGGTTCCAGGCATCGGGCATCGCCTTGATGTCCCAATTCGCATCGGGCGGCAGCTTCTTGGCGAAATCCCGGGGGAAGCCCCATGTGCCCTCGCCCGCGAAGGTCTTGCCCGAATGGGCGGCCATCAGGGCGATCCAGTGCGGGGTCGTCGTCTCGTCGGTGTCGGTCAGGTGATGGATCAGACTATTGCCGAAGAAGAAGACGCGGCTTTCGTCGCGGGGTTCCCAGGCAAAGGCGGTCGCAGGTGCCAGCAGCATCGCGGCCATCAACAGGGTCGATCGGGAAGGGATCATCTTGAACTCCTTGCGGCAGTATCGGCCGCCTGCATTTTGGCCTGAAGGGCGGCGGTCAGGCGGTCGGCGACACGCAATGCGTTGGCGACGATCGTCATGCCGGGGTTCACGCCGGTCGATGTCGGCATGAAGCTGGAAACGACGCACCAGAGATTGCGCACGTCATGTGCCCTACAATCGGGATCCAGAACACCCTTCTTGGGGTCGTACGAAAACCGCAGCGTGCCGCAGGGATGGGCGATGTTCAGTTCCGGCGCGTCGTGCAGGAACAGGCTGCGGATGCCCTTCAAGCGACGCTTGATCATCCGGCGGTACCTGCTGCGCCGCGCCCTCAGTTCCTCGTCGATGACATAGTCGTAGATGATGGTGTCGGGACGTGCGGGATCGTAGATCACCCGGTTCCGATCATGGGGCATATCCTCGAGGATGCCGACATAGACACGAGCGTCGCCCAAGGCCAGGGCCGCGATCCGCGCGGGAATGCGAAGCAGCGGGCGCCCGATGCGGATGCGGCGCAGGGCCGAGCGGTCGTATCGCTGACGAAGCACCATCAGGATGTTGCCGTAATCGGCAGGAAGGCCAAGGGACTGGAACAGACCCAGTCGATCCGCTCCGTCACGATAGAAGTCGCGCAACGAGAATGGCTTGGCCGCGCCGTGGCCCGACTTGGCCGAACGTCCGGGCCACAAGGCGATGCGTTCGTTCAGGTGGAACATGAGGCCGCGCCCGACCAGGCCGCTGCTGTTTGCGCAGCCTTGGGGCCAGTCCTCGGATCGTGACGCCAGCAGAAGGCGTGGTGACCCGAACCCCCCTGCGGCAAGGACATAGTGACGTGCGCGAACGACTGTTTCCCTGCCGCCACGAAGGACGCGCAATCCGGAAATGGCACCGCCTTCACTTTCCAGCGCCAAGGCCGCAGTGCGATCCCAGAAGGTGGCATTGCCCGTGGCAAGCGCGGGATCGACCCCGGCGGAGCGGCCGTCCATTTTGCAGGCGCGCGGGCATCGACGTCCCAGGCATTGTTGGCAGCCCGGCAGCTGCCGGATGCCCAGATGTGCGCGATATGGGTGCAGCCCCGCGGCCTCGAAAGCGGCGCCCAATGCGATCTCGGCTTCGGGCGGGGGCAGGGGTGTCGCCATGCCCGACACGGGTTCGCCCAGGGGATCGGGTGTTCCGTTCACCGCCATCAGGGATCGTGCCTTGTCGAACCAGGGCGTGAACGCGTCATGCCCGACGGGCCAGCCGCCCGTGGGATGCCGAAGATCGGCTACATCCTCGATGTCGTGGCGTTCGGGGCGTTCCATCGCGGCGGCACAGAAGACCGAGGTTCCGCCGGGGCCGGTCCCCTGTGCACCCCAACCCGAGGTCGTGACGCCGTTTACAGTCGCCTCGACCGGGGCAGGCCAGCAGCCCGCGCGGTTGCGTTCCTCGGGGTCGGTTCGATCGCTCTCCATCGCGCCGGTGGCGTCCCTTGGGCCGATATGGCCGCGATCGACGAAAAGAACGCGGTATCCCGCCTCGGCCAGCTGCCTGCCGAAGACCCCTCCGCCCAAGCCTGCGCCGATGACGACGACATCCCATGTGATCTGCGCGCTGTCTTCGGTCATGCGTCGATCCCCGCTTAACCGATTATCGCCCGGAACGCGGGCTTGCGTGCCGCGACCGGTTGCGCCGTCGATTGGGTCGATTGCGCCCCGCGAACCGCATAGCCCGTCAGCGCCCCCGCCGAGAGCCATGTCAGGCTGACCAGTGTCGCGTTGGGGATCAGGTCCACGAGACTGGCCGACAGCAGGATCGCAAGCCCCGCCGAGGCGTGACTGACGACACCTTTGCGTGCGGCCAGTCCGGCCCGGATCACCGCGCCGCACAGCAGCCCGTAACTGCCGACATAACCCAGGATCCCGAATGTCGTCATCACGACGATCCAATATCCGTCGGTGACGGTCACGAACAGCCCGGACACCGGGTCGACGACCTGGTTGCGCCCCCAGCCGCCCCAGCCCGCAAGCATCTTCTCGGTCGCGCGGTCCAGAAGCGTGAACTCGTTCATGAAGCGGAAGTTGAGCGAATGCGCACGTTCGGCATCGAGGCCGGTCAGGAAGTCGATTAAGGGCTCGACAGGGAAGATGCGCAGCCATTGCGCAAGGGGATAGAGCAGCACCGCCACGGCCAGAACCGTCGCGACCGTCATCTGCCGATGCGGCCGCGCGAGCAGGATCAGGGGCACCAGCGCAAGCGCATAGAGGATCGAGGCCAGGCTCTTGCACAGGATCAGCACCGCGAACAGATAGATCACGATCAGCTGCCTGCGGGCGCGATCCTCGGGGCCGGCAATCCGCAGCAGCGCCGCCGAGGCCATCAGCGCCATCGCACTGAACATCGCGACCCACAGCCCATGCGCCAGGAACACCATCGGGCGGAAGCCGCCATAACGGATCGTCTGGCTGAAATCATGGGCGAAGAACCCGTAGATCCAGACGTTCAGCTGCGGGCTGAGACGCACCTCCATCATCATGGGGATGCTGTAGATCAGTGCTGCCCCGACCAGCGCGAACAGCCATTCCCGGATCGCCTTCTCGGATGAAAGCAGCCAGAAGCCCAGCAGGAAGGGGGCGATTTCCATCGCGGCGGACAGCATGTTCGCAATGCCTTCGCCGAGGCTCATGCCCGGACGGAAGGCGATCCCGTCGACCAGCGGTTCGGTATTCGTCATGGCCGTCACCAGCGGTGTGACCAGCCACAATGCGACCAGCGCGCCCAGCCAGGGTTCCAGCCGAGGTGCCGCATTTTCGGCGTGGCGCTTGCACAGAAGCGCGCCGAAGGTCGCCGTCAGGGCGATCATGCTGTTCTTTTCCAGATCGGGAAGAAGCGGCAGGTTGATGCTGGTGACGGGGGGCAGCGCCAGATAGCCGGCAAGGACCGTCAGGATCAGCGCACGCTCGACCGGGAAGCGGGCAAAGATGAATGCCGCAACCACAGGCCAGGAGGCCAGGACCATAAAAGCGATCGAATTACCCACTACGCGGCTCTCTATTGATGCCGAGAACGGGTCTAGCGCAGCGTGGCCGCATTTTCCATCATCATTATGGATAGGTTTCTTCGGAATCCTCTCATGGTATTTGTGAATCGTAGCGGCATATGCGAGAAGAAAGTTTGCCGGGCGCGTGCCTGTCTGTTTTTCTTGGTCGAAGTTTGAATAATTGCGAGGCAATCATGGGCCCTGGTTCGACGGCGCATCCTTTTGGTGATGGCGACATCGCGATCGTGGGAATGGGCATCGACGTGCCGGGCGCGTCGGATGTCGCCCAGTTCTGGCGCAACCTGCGGGACGGCATCGAATCCATTCGCCCCCTAAGTCAGCAAGAGCTTGAAGCCGCAGGGGAAAGTGCCGCGCGCATCGCCCATCCGGACTATGTTCCCCACGCGGCATTGCTGGATGGATACGACATGTTCGACGCCGAGTTCTTTGGGCTCAGCCCGAAGGATGCCGCGATCATGGACCCGCAGCATCGCAAGTTCCTCGAATGCTGCTGGCATGCGATCGAACATGCCGGACACCGCCCCGACAATCTGGGATCGGTGGGTGTCTGGGCCGGTTGCGGAATGGGAAGTTACTTTGCCGTCAATATATGCAGCAATCGCGATCTGGTCGAAGAAACCGGAATGTTCCTGCTGCGGCACACGGGTAACGACAAGGATTTCCTTGCGACCCGCGTCAGCCATGCGCTGGACCTGCGAGGCCCCAGCGTTTCCGTGCAGACCGCCTGCTCGACCTCTCTGGTGGCGGTGCATGCCGCGGCGCAGGCCCTGGTCGCAGGGGATTGCGACACCGCGCTGGCCGGGGGCGTCACCATCGAGTTTCCGCAGGGCCGCGGCTATATGTACAAGCCGAACGAGATCCTGTCGCCGGACGGGCATTGCCGTGCCTTCGATCACCGTTCGGAAGGAACCGTCTTCGGCAGCGGCACGGCTGTCGTCGTTCTGCGGCGCATGGCGGATGCGATCGCTGACGGCGATCACATCTGGGCCGTGATCCGCGGCAGCGCGATCAACAACGACGGGGCCGCCAAGGCAGGTTATCTTGCACCGAGCGTCGAGGGGCAGGCCGCGGCCGTCGCCGAGGCGCATCTGCTGGCGGGCGTCGATGCCGCCACCATCGATTACGTCGAATGCCACGGGACGGGAACGCGGCTTGGCGATCCGATCGAGGTCGCGGCCCTGACCGAGGCCTTCGCGCTTGGATCCCCCGGAGGACGCACCGCCATCGGTTCGGTCAAGACCAATATCGGCCACCTGGATACCGCGGCAGGTGGCGCTGGTCTTATCAAGGTAGCGCTGTCCCTGCATCACCGGCAGATCCCGCCAAGCCTGGGCTACGAGGCACCGAACCCCGTCATCGATTTCGCCTCGGGACCGTTCTCGGTGGCAGCCAGCCTGCAGCCTTGGCCCAGCCATCCCGACCGGCCCGCACGGGCAGGTGTGAACGCGTTGGGTGTCGGGGGAACCAACGCCCATGTCGTCGTGGACGAGGCCCCGGCCCGGATATCCGGCGATCCGTCCGATTGGCCAGTGCAGCCCTTGGTCGTTTCCGGGCGGAACCGCGCGGCGCTGGACGCGAACGCCAAGGCCCTGGCCGCCTGGCTGCGCGACAATCCCGATGCCGACCTCGCCGATGTCGGCTTTACCCTCCAGCAAGGGCGCACCGTCTTCGACAAGCGTCGCGTCCTGGTGGCGGCCAATTCCGCCGAGGCCGCCGACCTGTTGGAGACGAACGATCCGCGCAGGGTCTTCAACCACGATCGACCGGCGCAGGCGCCGCGCGTCTCGTTCCTGTTCCCGGGCGGGGGTGCGCAATTCGTGCAGATGGGACGCGGGCTCTACGAGACCGAGCCCGTCTTCCGGGAATGGATGGACCGCGGGCTTGCGGTGCTCGAATCCCTGACGGGTCGGGACGCGAGATCCATCTGGATCCCCGAGCCCGAGGATCAGGCTGCCGCCGTCGCGGCGCTCAGCCGGCCCTCGGTGCAGCTGCCGCTGATCATGATGGTCGAATATGCACTGGCAAAGCTGTGGATCAGCTGGGGCGTCACGCCCGATGCGCTGGCGGGCCATTCCATGGGCGAGAACACCGCCGCATGCATCGCGGGCGTCATGTCCTTCGAGGACTGC
The DNA here is from genome assembly GCF_947311865.1 of Paracoccus sp. PARArs4. Classification (NCBI taxonomy): domain Bacteria; kingdom Pseudomonadati; phylum Pseudomonadota; class Alphaproteobacteria; order Rhodobacterales; family Paracoccaceae; genus Paracoccus; species Paracoccus sp. PARArs4. The sequence continues at coordinate 9,490 of NZ_CAMZMW010000002.1, forward strand.
ATCGCCCTGGTCGAGTTGCGCGGCAGGCTGATGGACCGCATCGCCCCCGGCGGAATGCTCAGCGTCGCCTTGTCCGCCGAAGAGCTGATGGCCGAGGCGGGGGACGGGCTGGACCTTGCGGCGATCAACGCGCCCGGCCTGTCGGTCGCATCCGGGGCGCAGGACCTGATCGACGCACTGCAGGCCCGACTGACCGCGCGCGGCATCGAATGCCAGCGCATTGCCATCGATATCGCCGCGCATTCCCGCATGCTGGAACCGATCCTGGCCGAGTTCGAGGATTTCCTTCGCGGCATCACGCTCAGCGCTCCGAAGATACCGCTGATCTCGAACCGGACAGGCACCTGGATGACAGATGCCGACGCGACCGATCCGGGCTATTGGGTGGCGCATCTGCGGAACCATGTCGATTTCGCAGGCGGCATCGCGACCCTGCGCGAGGTGCCGGGGACATTGTTCCTCGAGGTGGGGCCGGGTCGGGCGATGGCATCGCTGGCGCAGGCCTGCGGGGCATCGCCTCAGCAGGTCGTCAGCAGCCTGCGGCACCCGGACCAGAAGATCGAGGATGACGAGTTCTTCCTGCTGGCCTTCGCGCGCCTCTGGGCGGCCGGGCTCGATCTCGATTGGGATGTCATCTGGGGAGAGCGGCGTCTTCGCGTTCCGCTGCCGGGCTATGTCTTCCAAAGCCGCCGTTTCTTCATCGAACCCGCGACGGGGACCGCCGCCGACCCCGAGGCCGACGCGATGCCGATGCGCCTTCCGGACCACGAGGGCTGGGGCTGGCGACCGACATGGCGGCTTTCGGCGCCAGATGTCGAACTGGACAGCGATGGACGGCCCATCGGCGAACCGGCACGCTGGCTGGTCATGAACGACGATTCCGGCCTGGGCGACGCGGTGGTCAGGCGGCTCCGCGCAGCAGGGCACGAGGTGATCGAACTCAGGCCCGGCGATTCCTTCGCGCAGGTATCGGATGACGGCTTCATGGTGGCACCGGAGAACGGTGCCTCGGATTTCGATCTTCTGATCGCAAGCCTGACGACGCAGAACCGACTGCCGGATCACATCGTCAGCTTCTGGCTGGTTCCCGACGCGACGCGCAGCGGTGCGCGGGCAGGGTTTTCACCCTTCCACCGCCATATCGAACAGGGTTTCTACGCGCTGTTCCACCTGATCCGTGCCCTTGCCTCCGAAGGTGGCGGGGCGCCGGTGTCGTTGGTCGCGGTGACCTCGGGCGCCGCAAGCATTGCTGCCGAAAAGGTGATCTCTCCCGAGAAGGCGATGGTTCTTGGCCCGCTCGCCGTCGGGATGCGAGAGTTTTCCTGGCTTTCGGCGCGCAGCATCGATGTGCCCGCGCCGCAGGGCAGGCCGGATGCGATCGCCGACAGGCTGGTCGAGGACCTTCTTGATCCGACGCCGCCCGCGCGGACCGCATGGCGCGACGGGCGCCGTCATGCCCGCCGGCTGAAGGCGCAACAGCTGCCGCCGCCCGAGCAGGACGAGTTCAACGCCGATTCCGTCGTGCTGATCACCGGCGGGCTTGGCGGGATCGCGCTGCGCCTGACGCAATGGCTGACCCTTGAACGGGGTGCCCGTGTCGTTCTGCTGGCAAGGCGTGCGCTGCCGCCAGAGCAGGAATGGGCGGAACGCATCGCGGCGGATCCCGACAATCGCGAATCCCGCAGGCTTGCGGCCCTGTCCGAACTTCGGGCGGCCGGGGCGCGCGTCACCATCGCGGTGGCGGATGTCGCGGATGCCGCGCAGCTGGCGCAGGCTGTCGAGGGAATCCGCAGGGATGTGGGGCGGATCACGGACCTGATCCACGCGGCAGGGACCGTCGCCGACGCGCCCATGCTGGCCAAGACCGGGGCCGAGGTCGAGGATGTTTTCGCGGCCAAGTTGCACGGGACGCGCAACCTTGCGCATGTGCTTGCCGAGACTCCGGTGCGGCGGACGATATTGTTCTCGTCCACCTCGACCGAGATCGCGGCGACGGGGCAGGTCGACTATGTGGCGGCGAATGAATACCTGAATGCGGTCGCAAGTGCGGGGATCGCGGCCTTCGGTCGGGTGACTGCGCTGAACTGGGGCGTCTGGTCGCAGATCGGCATGGCAGCCGATGCGGTCAGCGGGGCCGGAAACGAGGCTGCGCCGGAACCGGCGGACCAGCCCTTGCTGACGACCAGGACTGCCGTCGATGGCGGGCATCGCTTCAGCGGGGTGCTGGCATCCGACGACTGGATCATCGCGGAGCACCGGACGCGCGACGGCGTGGCGCTGCTGCCCGGAACCGGCACGATCGAGATTGCCGCCCAGGCTTTGCGCTCTGGCGGGCATGCCCTTCCATGGCGGCTGCGCGATCTGACCTTCATGCACCCCCTGACGGTCGAGGATGGTACGCAACGTGCCTTCCGCGCGACCCTGACCCCGCGAGAGGGCGAGGCCGAGTTCCGGCTCGAGGCGGCGGCAGGGGACGGCATGGTGGCCATCGCCGAAGCGCGGGTGGTGGCGGCAAGGTCGCACGCCGGGCATCTGGACATTGAGGGCCTGCGGGCCGGCATGCGGGTCGATCATGCACCGACCGGGTACGCGCTGGAATCGGCTCAGGAAGGCCAGATGGCATTCGGGCCGCGCTGGCGGGTCCTGACGGCAACCTGGTTGAAGGACGGCGAAGGGCTGGCCGACCTGCGCCTCCCGGATGCGGTGCGGGGCGATCTGGACGAAGGCTACCTTCTGCACCCTGCGCTGCTGGACATCGCGACCGGCTGGGCCATGGCGCTTGTCCCGGGATATGACCGGAGGCAGCTTTGGGTGCCGCTGTCCTACCGCTCGGTCGAGGTGCATGCCGTGCTGCCCCAGGCAGTCATCAGCCATGTCCGGGCGTCCGATGCGGGCGAGGGTTACGCATCGTTCGACGTGACGCTGACCGATCCCCAGGGCAATGTCCTGATCGAGGTCGAGGGGCTGACGCTTCGCCGTCTGGATGCGGCCCCATCGGCGCAGCTTCAGGCGCAGCCCATCGCGCCCGAGGCTGCCGCGCGGCCTTCGCATGACAGGCTGGGGCAGATGATTTCCCAGGGGATTCCGCCCGCGCTGGGGCCTGAACTGCTGATGCGCGGCATCGCCAGCGGGCTGGGGCAGATCGCCATCTCCAGCATGGACCTGCCGGGGTTGATCGCGCATGAAACGCGGACCAGTCGTGCCCGCGACATGTCCACCGGCCAAAGCTTCGACCGCCCCGAGCTGGATCACGATTATGTCGAACCCCGCAACGATCTGGAACGCAGCCTGGCAGGTTTCTTCCGCGATCTTCTGGGTGTCAGCAAGGTCGGCGTCGACGACGGGTTCTTCGACCTTGGGGGGCATTCGCTGATCGCCGTGCGCCTGTTCGCGATGATCCGCAAGGCCTATGGGCTGGACCTGCCGCTGGCGACCCTGTTCGAGGCCCCGAATGTCGCGGGCCTTGCGAAGCTGATCGAAGGCAGGATCGGGGCCAGCCCCGAAAGCGGCGCAACCGAGAAGCGCGCGTCCGATCAGCAGGCGGGCGAATACACGCATCTGGTGCCCATGAGCCAGGGTGCGGCCGGGGGCGGCACGCCTCTGTTCGTCGTCGCCGGCATGTTCGGCAACGTCCTGAACCTGCGGTCGCTGGCGCAAAGGCTGTCGCCTGACCGTCCCGTCTGGGGGCTTCAGGCGCAGGGCCTGTTCGGCGACGCGCCGCCGCACGAGACGCTGGCCGAAGCTGCAGCAAGCTGTATCGAGGAAATCCTGAGCATCCAGCCCGAGGGACCTTATCTTGTCGCGGGCTTCTCGGGCGGTGGCCTCACCGCGCTGGAAATCGCGAGACAGCTGGACGCCCGGGGTCACGAAATCGCGCGGCTGGTGATGCTGGATACCCCGGTTCCGCTGCGACCGACCTTGACCCGTAAGGACAAGCTGCTGATCCGTGCCGCCGAAATCCGCGAACAGGGTCCACGCTTCTTCGTGGACTGGGCGCGCAACAAGATCGCCTATGAACGCGCCCGCCGCCGACCTCGGGCAGAGGCCGCGGCAGGCGGCTTCCACAACGCCGCGATCCACGCGGCATTCCTGGGCGCACTGCCGAAGTTCCGGATGGAACAATGGGCCGGCCCGGTGACGCTCTATCGTCCGCGGCTGGATCGCCGTTTCGCGGTCTCGGACGGTCAGCATGTCAGCAGCGCCAGGGAATACGTCTATCACGACAATCTCTGGACGCCCTGGATGCCGAACCTGGCCGTCGAGGAGGTGCCGGGGGACCACGACAGCATGGTTCTGGAACCTTGCGTGCGGGTGCTAGCCGCGCGCATGCGCGACGAGCTGGGCGAGGCGGACAGGCAGGTGCGATCTGGCAGACAGGAGGCCGCGGAATGAAACCCGGCTCGGTTCATGTGGTGATCCTGAACTGGCGCAGTGCCGACATGGCGCTGCGGTCGGCCGAAACGGCCTTGCACGCGATGGAAGGGATCGAGGGGCTGATCACCCTGGTCGACAATGATTCCGGCGATGGCAGTTTCGAAACCTTGCTTTCGGCCGCCGACGCGCGCGGCTGGACGGAATCGGGGCGTGTCCGCGTCCTGCAGGCGGGGCGGAACGGCGGCTTCGGAGCAGGCAACAATTTCGGGCTGAAGCAGCCCGGCGGCCCGGATGTCGACCATGTCCTCATCCTCAATCCCGATGCGTTCCCCGATCCGTCCATGATCCGGCTGATGCGCGATTACATGGATGCCCGGCCCGGTGTCGGGCTGCTTGGCAGTCGCGTCGAGGGAACGGACGGTCGGCATCACGAGACGCATTTCCGCTTCCCCTCGGTCGCGAGCGAGTTCGAGAACGCGGCCCAGACCGGCCCGATCTCTCGTATCCTGTCGCGCAGAATCGTGGCCATGCCCATGCCGCAGCAGGCGGGGCCGGTGGATTGGGTCGCGGGCGCCTCCCTCATGATCCGTGCGGATGTCCTGGAGCGGATCGGTGGCTTCGACGAAGCTTTTTTCTTGTATTTCGAGGAAACGGACCTGTGCCGGCGCGCTGCCGAGGCCGGATGGCCGACGCATTACATGCCCGAGGCGCGCGTCGCGCATATCGGTTCGGCCACGACCGGGATGAAGGAATGGAAGATTCCTCCGGACTACTGGTTCCAGTCGCGTGAACACTACTTCCGCCACAATCACGGACGCGCCTATGCGGTGATGGCGACCGTGGCCCATCTGGCCGGGCTGGGCGTGCGGAGGCTTCGCATGGCGATTGGTCGCGACGATCCCACCTTCCCAAAGGGTCAGGCCGCCGCCCTGATCCGCCATGCATTCGCGCCGGGCCGTCCCCGGCAGATCAATCGTTCGGAGTATCGTCGTGACCCAGCTTGATTTCGCGCTGATCGGTAACGCCTCGCTCGCGCTCGAGGCGGCGCGGCTTGTCCAGGCCCGCGGGCATCGTGTCGTGTCCTTCACGGTCAAGGACCCCGAGCTGGCACGGATGGCCGCCGCGCAAGGGCTGCCATTGGGGGCGCCCGCGGAATGCGACTATCTCCTCAGCGTCGCCAATCTGGATGTCCTGAAGCCCGAGACCTTGGGCAAGGCGCGCCGCTGTGCGGTGAATTTCCACGATGGCCCCTTGCCGGAACGCGCGGGTTTGAACGTGCCCGTCTGGGCGCTGCTTGAGGGCGAAACCGATCACGCGATCACCTGGCACCGGATCGAAGGCGGGGTGGACGAGGGCGCGATCCTTCTGCGCGCGCCCGTTCCCGTCCAGCGGGGCGATACCGCGCTGACGCTGAACGCGCGCTGCTGGGAAGTGGCGCTGCAGAGCCTGCCTCGGCTGGTCGAGATGCTCGAAAAGGGCGAGGATGGCGGCACGCCGCAGGATGCGGCACCCCTGCGTCGCCACATGAAGGCCGACCGTCCGTCCAATGCGGGTCTGCTGGACTTCTCGGAACCGGCCGAGGATGTCGCCCGGATGGTCGATGCGCTGGATCACGGGCCGTATTGGAACCCGCTTCTGAAGCCGCGCATCGCATCGTCGAAGGGCGTCCAGTTCGTGGACCGCGCCGAGCCTGTTTCGGCAAACGGCATGCCCGGAACGGTGCTCGGGGTCGGCGAGGATCACGCGCTGGTCGCCTGCGCTACGGGCGCGGTTCGTCTGTCGCCCATCCGCGGCGTGACCGAGGGAGAGGTGCTGCCTCTGCCGCAGCAGGATGCGGCGCGCGACGCTGCGATGGCCCTGGCCGCCAGGCATGATGCGTTCTGGCGCAAGCGCCTTGCACGGCTTGCCCCGCTTGCGGTGCCGGGGACGACCTCGTCGGATCAGGCGCCCGACTGGCTGCCCCGGACCATAGCCTTGGCGCGACCTCAGGATTTCGACATCGCACTTGCCGCGATTGTCGGAGCTGTGACGCGGATGACCGGCTCCACCGGTTTCGATATCGCCCAAGGATGCGATCTGCCGGAAAGCGCGGCGGGGCATCTGCTTGGATGGAAGCCGCTCGCTGTCGAGGCCGAGGATCTGACGCTTGCGCAACTGGCCGGTCTGCTGGCCAAGGTGCGGGCCGAGAACGATGCCAGGGGGGGCATCATGGCCGATCTGGTCCGGCGCGCGCCCGAGCTTTCGCATCCGGGCATCCCGGGTCTGATCATCGCCAAGGACCCCGGACAGGCGCCTGCGGGATGCGCGATCTGCATCGCCCCCGCATCGGGTGAGACCGCAGGGATCGATCTTTGGATCGACACCACACGGCTGTCTGCCACTGCATGGCAGCCCATCGCCGACGTGATCGAGGCCTTGTCCGCAGCAGACCCCGACCAGCCCATCGCCAGTGCGCCGACGATCGCTCAGGGCCGCGCCGCTCATGTGGCCCGCAACGATGACGGCCCGACCGAGGATGCGGCGACGATCCAGGAGACCATCGAACGCCAGATCGCCCTGCGCGGCGATACGCCCGCGCTGGTCTTTGCAGACCGACAGCTGAGCTATGCCGAGCTTGACGCCCAGTCGGGTCGCCTCGCCCGACAGCTTGCGGCGATGGGCGTCGGTCCGGGCGACCCGGTGGGCATCTATGCTCCGCGGGGGCTGGGACTGGTCGTCGGTGCGCTTGCGATCCTTCGTGCCGGCGGCGCCTATGTCCCGCTGGATCCGGCATATCCCGACGATCGCATCGCGCATTACCTTGCAGATAGCGGAGCAAAGGTCGTCGTCGCCGACCCGGCCATTTCCGGCAACCTGCCCCGTCACGAGGCCCGTGTCCTGCATCTCGACGCATCGGGCCCCGAGGCCGAGCCTGCGCGTTCGGCGGGTGGGGATCTTGCCTACCTGATCTATACCTCGGGTTCGACCGGCAAGCCGAAGGGCGTCATGGTCGAGCACCGCAACGTCATCAACTTCTTCGCGGGAATGGACGCCCGCATCCCCACTGACGGAGAGCCGGGGACATGGCTTGCGGTGACAAGCCTGTCCTTCGACATCTCGGTGCTCGAGATATTCTGGACCCTCTCTCGGGGGTGGAAGGTCGTCATTGCGGGGGACATGCTTGCCACCGGGCAGGGGGCGCCGGTTCAGGGCGGCAAGCGCAGCGGCACCGCGTTCTCGTTGTTCTACTGGGGCAACGACGACGGTGCGGGGCCGCGCAAGTACGATCTGCTGCTGAACGGCGCGCGCTTTGCCGATGAACACGGTTTTGCAGCGGTGTGGACGCCCGAGCGTCATTTCCACGCCTTCGGCGGGCCCTATCCCAATCCGTCGGTGACGGGTGCGGCGGTTGCCGCCGTCACCCGGAATATCGGCGTCCGGGCCGGGTCCTGCGTCGCACCGCTGCATCATCCGGCGCGCATCGCCGAGGAATGGGCCGTGATCGACAACTTGACGAATGGGCGCGCGGGTCTGGCAATCGCTTCGGGCTGGCAGCCCGACGATTTCGTGCTGCGCCCCGAAAATGCACCGCCCCAGAACAAGCCCGCGATGATCGAGACCATCGACAAGCTGCGCCGCCTGTGGAGAGGCGAAGAGGTCGAGTTTCCGCGCGCTGACGGCACGCCTTTCGCGGTCGTCACCCAGCCGCGCCCCGTCTCGGCCGAGCTTCCGGTCTGGGTCACGACGGCGGGCAATCCGGCGACATGGCGCGAGGCTGGGCGGCTGGGCGCGAACGTGCTGACGCATCTGCTGGGTCAAAGCGTTCAGGATATCGCCGCGCGCATTCCCGAATATCACGAAGCGCTGCGCGAGGCGGGCCACGATCCCGCCGATTTCACCGTGACGCTGATGCTGCACAGCTTCCTGTCGGACAGCCGCGACGAAGCCATGGAAGTCGCACGAGAGCCGATGAAGGAGTATCTGCGTGCCGCCGCCGCGCTGGTGAAGCAGTACGCCTGGGCATTTCCCGCCTTCAAGAAGCCGCAAGGTGTCACCGATCCCATGTCGATCGACCTGTCCACCCTCTCGGACGAGGAGATGGACGGGATCCTGGAATTCGCCTTCCTGCGGTATTTCAACGATTCCGGGCTGTTCGGAACGGTTGACGACGCCGAGGGCCGCATCCGGGAACTGCAGGCGATCGGCGTGAACGAGATCGCCTGCCTCATAGACTATGGCATTCCGTCCGCGCAGGTCATGGAGGGGCTGCAGCATCTGGCCGTGCTTCATGATCGCGTCAATCCGATCACCGAAACCCAGGGCGATTACAGCATCGCGGCCCAGATCGAGCGGCATGGCGTCACCCATCTGCAGGCCACGCCCTCGATGGCGCGCCTGCTTCTGGAAGATGAGGCCACGCGAAAGGCAATGCGCGGGCTGCGCATGATCGCACTTGGCGGCGAGGCGCTGAGCCCCGGCCTGCTGTCCGATCTGCGGGCCAGCAGCAAGGCCCGCATCCTGAACATGTACGGTCCGACCGAGACGACGATCTGGTCCGCGGTGGCCGATCTGGGGCATGAAGGTGTGTCGGTCTGGCTTGGCGACCCGATTGCGGGGACCAGCCTTCATCTGCGCGATCCGTTGGGACAACCCGTCGGCGACGGCGTCGCAGGAGAGCTGTGGATCGGTGGCGCGGGCGTGACCCGTGGATACTGGGAACGACCAGAACAGACGGCCAAGGCCTTCGTGGAAACACCCGAAGGCGTGCTCTATCGGACGGGCGATCTGTGCCGCCGCGAAGCCGACGGACGATTGGTGTTCCTTGGCAGGGTCGATCAGCAGGTGAAGCTGCGTGGTTACCGCATCGAACTGGGAGAGATCGAGGCCCGCATGGCGGCCCTGCCGGGGGTGCGCGAGGTTGCGGTGATCGCCAAGGCCGAAGGCGACGGCGAAAGGCAGCTGACCGGATTCGTGACCGGCGACGAAGGCTTGGATGTGCAGGGGATCAGAACCGCACTTGCACGGGATCTGCCGGATTTCATGGTTCCCCTTCGCATTCACCGGCTGGACGCCATGCCGCTGACCCCGAACCGCAAGATCGACCGCAAGTCGCTGGCCGTGACGGATGTTCAGCCCGCGCCAGCACCGGTTCCGAAGCCCGTCACGCCGCAGCCCGCGACTGCACCCGCCGCTGCGCAGGCCATGGGTGGCAGCGACCTAGAGGCAGGCATCGCCGCGCTGATGGCCCGTATCCTGGGGTTGGCCGAGGTACGCCCCGAGGATAACTTCTTCACGCTTGGGGGGCATTCGCTTCTTGCCGTGCAATTGCATCGCAGTCTGCGGGACGAACTGGGTCTGCAGCGTGCATCGATCACCGATGTCTTCCGTTTCCCGGTATTGCGGGATCTTGCGGCTCATCTTTCCGCGGGCAAGGCGCCTGCCGAGATCAAGCCGGCAGCACCACGTCCGGTCGTTCAGGCCGCGGCCCCTGTCGACGATGGGCGTCAGGACATGATGGCCGCCCGGCGTGCGCTGAGGGCGCAGATGAGACCGAGAAGATGAACCTGCGGGCCGCCCTTCAGGCGGTCCTGCCTTCCGAAGCGGGATATGGCGTATGTCGCCTGGACAACGCGCCCGAGCCCTGGCCCGAGGAGATCGCCGCGCTTGGCAGGGCAGTCGATGCACGGAGGCGCGAATTCGCCGCCGGTCGCGCGGCAGCGCGTGACGCGCTGCGCATGGTGGGGCATGCGCCCGTTGCCTTGCCGGTTGGCCACGGGCGTGCACCGGTCTGGCCAAAGGGTATGTGCGGAAGCATCTCGCACGGAGGCGGCGTCGCTGTCGCGACCGGTGTGGTCGCGGGTGAAATCGTCGGGATAGGGGTGGACGTCGAACCGGCCGCGCCACTGCCTTGCGACCTTCGTCCAGAGATCTTGCACGGGCGCGACTTGAACGAGAGCGGTCTTGATGACGGGCTGGCCGCAAGGATCATTTTCTCGGCCAAGGAATCGCTGTTCAAGGCGCAGTTCCCATCCACCGGGCTTTGGCTGGATTTCGGCGATGCTGCGATCACGCTGCACGCGTCGGGCTTTGCCGCGCGGGTTTCCGACCTGAGGATCGCGGGGCGGTGGGCAATCGCGGAAGGCGTGGTTCTTTCAGCGCTGTGGCTGGGCGCGGAACAGATCGGCCAGCTTCGCAGCCTCGATCCCGACATCGTGCCTCGTTAGCGCGCGCGCCCGTGCGGCGCGGCCCATTGCGATCAGCTCGTCGCGTGGCGTGGTGGCGGCGGCGTCGATTGCATCGGCCAGAGCCTGGGCATCGCCTGCCGGGACAAGCCAGCCCGTTTTGCCGTCCTGCATCAGCTCGGGAATGCCGGCGATATAGGTCGCGATCGCGGGGCGTGCCGAAGCCATCGCCTCCATCAGGACGACGGGCAGTCCCTCTGCAAAACTTGGCAGGACCAGCGCATGGGAATTCGCGATGGCTGCCCGGACGCCTTCCTCGTTCAGCCATCCCGGCAAGTGCACACGATCCTGCAGTCCGGCTTCGGCAACGGCCTGGCGCAAGGAGGGCCCCATCGGCCCATCGCCCACCAGCGTCAGCTCGACCGGCTGGGTTGCACGGCTCAGCGCGTCGATCAGAAGGTGCCAGCCCTTTTGTTCGGCGAAACGGCCGATGGCGACGAGGCGCAGCGGCCCCTCGGGCAGAGGCGCCGGAGCCGCGAAGAGCCGTGGTTCGATGCCACAATGAACGACATGGATCCGGTCCCAGTTGGCGGCATCCGTCCAGCGGCTAAGCTGGCTGCGTCCGAAGGAACTGACCGCGACGGCGAACCGGCAGTCTGCAAGCTTGTCGCCCAGGGACAGGCCCTGCGGGCGGTCGAATTCCTCGGGGCCGTGAACGGTAAAGCTGTAGCCGGGCCCGCCCAGCAGTTTCACATAGCGCACGACATCCGTCGAGTTCGTGCCGAAATGGGCATGCAGATGCGTCACGCCCTGATCCTCGCACAGGCGCTTCAGCATGGCCGCCTCGGCCAGATAGATCATCTGCCGCAGGACGCCGCGGCCCGGACCGCCCTGCCTGCCTGCACGAAGCACGGATGCCAGCACTTGCGGCGCGCGTGCCAGATTCCGCAGCAGCGCGTTGCCGAGGGCTGCAGCCCCGTGTGCCAGGATATACTCGGTCGCCATCTTCTCTTCGCGATCGGCCTGGTCGGGAAGCGCGGCGCCATCGGCTCTCATTGCGAATCGCCTGACACGCAGACCTTGTGCTTCGAGGGCGCGAATCTCGCGTCGGATGAAGGTCTGGGATGGCCGGGGGTAGGTATTTACCACATATCCGACGGTGACAGCGGTGCTATTGTGCATATCAGTGCCGCTTTCGGCGACGACTTGCCGTTTTTCGCTGTCCATTTGCGGTAATTGGCCTTTATTCTGCGGTGAACTGAACCGATCGGTATCTCGCGGCATTGCTTTATTGCCGGTCGTAATTCCGAGGCGCATAATAGAAGCGTGGAGGAAAGGCTAAATGCTCGCTGGAATGATTACCATATCAATTGCCGTCGGCCTGACAAGCGCCGTCACGCTCTGGGTCAACGGGGCGGGTTTCCTCGCGGCATTCCTCTACGGCTATGTGGGTGGCGGCTTGGGGACGATGGCCGGGATCGCGCTGGCGATCGCGGCCTGCCCCTTCGTCAAGCGCCAGATCCAGGCCCTACATGCCGGTGCAGCGCGCAACCACGCGGAAAGTGCGCGCAATCGTTAGCACGTCGGTACGAAGGCCGACGGTTTCGCGATACTCGCGGTCATATTCCGCGCGGGCAGCGAAAGTGGTGCTGTTGCGCTCACTGACCTGCCAGAGGCCGGTCAAACCGGGATGCATGGCGGCGTAATTCTCGCCAGGGTAATACTCGCGCTGCTCGATCATCATCGGTCGCGGGCCGACCAAGCTCATCTGACCGAAAGCAACGTTGATCAGTTGGGGAAGTTCGTCCAGCGAGGTCCGGCGCAGAACTCGTCCCACGCGCGTGATCCTGGGATCGTCGCGCAGTTTCTGATTAACTTCCCATTCTTCGCGCGCAGCCGGATTATCCGCCAGATACTCCGCAAGCTTTTTATCCGCGTCATAGACCATGGTCCGGAATTTAAATAGCCGGAAACGTTTCCAGTCTTTTCCGTACCGGTCCTGCGAATAGAACGGTGATTTGCCATCCAGCGCGATCGCGAAAGCGATGATCAGCATCAGGGGCAAAAGGAAGGGCAGCGACATTGCGATCAGGCCCAGGTCCATGACGCGTTTGCCGAAGCCGGTGTAGATCCGCTGCGGAAGGTCGGCCAGCAGCTCGGCTGCCGCCACTTCACGCAGCATGTCGTTCTCGTCGTGACGATAGACCATGCGAACAACCACATCCCCCAACAGCGGGGGCCCTCGTTAAAACTTTAATGAAGCAGTCCTGACAAAAACGACGCCGCTTGGATAGCTGTCTATAAGTTAGCTGAGTTATTTTTCGCGCAAACTATTGTATGCTTTAGGATAGTTTTTGCGCGATGGATCTTTTAAAAGTTGACCGTATTCTCGGGTCTGCAACTCAGGATTGACGCGAAAGATACGCATATGAATGTGCGAATATCCGCCCGAATCACCTGCCCCGGGTCCAGGTCGTGGGCGTTCGCCCCGACCTGACCAGAAGTGCCACGGTCGAATAGACGAGGAAGCCAATCGGATCCCGTGTCGCAAGACGCCTGATCGTGCGTCGGTCCGGCCTGTCGCCGGTATCGTTCGCTGCCAGTTCGGGGTGCAGCGCGCGCAATTGCCTGATCCCCGCATCCTGCCTGCGACGGACGCGCACCAGCGTTCCCAGTCCCTCGGATATGGGCCAGAGATAATCGACCTCGACCCGCTTTCTTTCCGCGGGCGCGAAATTCAGTCTGACGAAGCCGTCATCCGAGATGAGATCCGGAAAGCGCTGCCACCGCTGTCGCCCTTCGGCGTTCACCGCGAAAAGTCCTGCCCCGGTCACTCCTTGCGCGACGAAGGGCAGCTTCTGCCAGAACCGGGCATAGATGCGGGAGATGCTGCTGCTTGTTGGCGAAACGACCAGCCGCGCGCCGGCATATCGCGGTCCGGGGCAGTCGAGAGCCGTGAAAAGCCCCTCGATCATGCCTTCTGCGACCTCGATATCCGCATCGAGATAGCAGCGCAGCTCGCCGGTTGCTGCGTCGTCGCCAAGGTTGAGCGCATGCGCCTTGCCGCCGGTCGGCGTCTCGACGACGCGCATGGACCAGCCCGATTTCTGGAACGCGGCGATCCAATCCCGTGCGATCTCGGCTGTGTCGTCGGTGCAACCGTTCGGAACGATCGCCAGTTCGACGTTATGGCCGTGCGGCACTTGCTGTTGAAGCAGGGCGTTCAGGCAATTGCCGATATGCCCTGCCTCCTGGTGGGCCGGAACGATGATGCTGAGCGTCGTCATTTGTATTCGATCAATCCGGTTCTGCGCCGAAGAACTTTGCCGATGTGGAACTCCAGCGCGCCCAGGGCCTCGGGAAACTTTCCAAGAACCGTGAAGACGGCCCTGATCGGGTCCATCCGGCGTGAAAGCCGCAATATCTGGGCGGGATAGGCCACGAACAGCAGCAGAAAGACAGGGTGGATCGCCAGTGCCAGCACGATTGCGGCGACGGGCAGCACGGCCCCCCACAGCACCGCTCGACGCGTTTCCGCGACCCAGTGCCGTTCGGGCAGCTTGCCGTGAAGCGCGGCCCCTTCGGCAAATGCGAAGCCGGCCCGGCGTGTCCGGTTCCACCACTGCCCGAACCGCGTCATGTCGGCGTCGTGCAGCGTCATCTCGTGCGGAAGCCGATGCACCTCCCAGCCTGCGGCGCGAAGACGGACGCACATCTCAGGCTCTTCCCCTGCGATAAGGCTGTCGCGATAGCCCCCGATCCCGGACAATGCCTGATGGCGAAGCAGCGCATCGCCTCCGATCGCGCGGGCGGGTCCGACCGGGGTGTCCCATTCCGCGTCGCACAGGCGATTGTACAATGTCCGTTCGGGTGCGATCTCGCGCCGTCTGCCCGCGACGGCACCCCAGTTCGGATTTTCGATCATCGCGAGGGTGGCATGGTGCAGCCAGTCGGGATCAAGAAGGCAATCTCCATCCATGAACTGCACGAATTCGGGCGGATTGTCGGACAGATGGCGCAGGCCCGCATTCCGCGCGCGCGCCGCGGTGAAGGGGGTGCCCAGGTCCAGTTCCACCACCTCGGCCCCCTGGTCCAGCGCGGCGGCAACGCTGCCATCGCTCGAACCGCTGTCGACATAGACGATTCGGTCGACCAGCGGGCCAAGCCGCTTCAGCCCCGCGATCAGGCGCGCGCCCTCGTTCCGGCCTATCACCACGGCCGCAAGACTGGACGTAATGTCTATCTTTGTATTATTGCCCATGCTGGTGTTTTATCGCTGTGCTATAAGCGTGTCATTTGTAATTTGGAGCGGTTTTCACGATGGACGGTGGCGATAGTTGGCAGGTGGTGCGTGCACCGTCGAGCTGGGGAAAACTCAAGACCTTGCCGCTGCCCGAGGAAGAGATGCTTCGGGGCCCCATCGCCGACGGACCGAACCATGTTCTTGCCGAAGGATACGACCTTCTGCGGACCCGCATGCAGACCGCTGCCGCGCCGCGCGGCTGGACGCGCATGGGGATCACGCAGGCGCATGCCGGGGCCGCCGGTCCTCAGACCGCGCTGAACCTTGCCTTCTCGGAAGCGAGGCGGGCGGATTGCCGCGTCATCCTGATCGATCTGGACATTGCAAGACAACCCATCCTGGGAATGCTGGGCCATGACGCGCGGGCGAATGATCCCGAGGGACTGGACGGTTGGAAGCTGCGGGAAAACCTTGCGCTGCTGACCGTTCCCGCGCCGGTCGAGCATGCAGCGACAACCTTGATGCGAGAGGGGTTCCGCACCCGGCTGAGCCAGCAGGTCGAACTGCTGCTGCCCGACATCACCCTGCTGCATCTGCCGCCGCTGCTGGATGGCGATGCGGGCCTTGCGGCCATGGACATGGCGCAATCGGTCGTCCTGGCTGTGGACGGCCGTTCCGACGTCGCGCCCGAGATCCGCAAATGCGAGACGCGCATCAACGACATCTGCCCGCTTCTGGGCCTGTTCCTGCATAACGGAGAAGCGTGATGGGTCCCATCGTCGGCATTCAGGAACTTGTCAGCATGCTGCTGCGGCGCGGCCCGGTCATCGCGGCAGTCTTCGTGGTCGGCGTGCTGGCCTCTCTCTATCAGGCGTTGTCGCAGCCCCACAGCTACGAGGCCATCACCGTCATCCAGCTCGAGCCGTCGATGATCAACGGCGCCGCTGCCGGCAGTGCGGCGGCCGTTTCGGAAACCGCGGGTCGGTTGCGGCTGATCGAGCAGCGCCTGATGTCGCGCAGCAACGTGCTGGACATGATCGACCGCTTCGAGATGTTCGACGGGGCGGCCGGCATGCCCACGAACGAGAAGATCGGCCTGTTCCGCGAAAGCGTCAGCGTCGATTTCGTCCCCTCGATGCCAGGCGCGCCGGGGGGCATGTCCGGTATCTCCGCACTCATCCTGACGGTGCAGGCCGACCAACCTTCTACTGCCGCGGATCTGGCCAACGATATGGCCAGCCAGATCCTCGAGGGTGACCGCGAGACACGGGCGGCCCGCCTGCAGGACCTGATCGAGGCCCTGCAGGACGAGGGCGACCGAATGGACGCAAGCATTGCCGCCTCGGAAGGCGCGGCCGAGCGTTTCCGCGACCAGAACACGGATTCGCTGCCCAGCAACATCGAACTTCTCGCGACGGAACGTGCACGGCTGCAGGATCAGCGCGTGACGCTTGCGCGCAGCCGGCAATCGCTGGAACGCGAACGGCTGGCCCTGCAGGTCGCCGACGATACCGAAAACGAGGGCACGACCGTTCTCCAGCAGCTGCGCAAGCTGGAGGTCGATCTGGCGCAGGCGCGGCGCAGCCTGCCCGACGATCACCCCGAAGTCCGCCGCCTGTCCACGGCCATCGAGGAGCTGCGTGCCGGTCAGTACGAAACGACCTCTCCCGGCGTTTTGCAGCAGATCAGGCTGATCGACGAGCAGGAGGCCGCGTTGCAGGGTGAGGGGACGGATATCGACCGCAGGCTGGTCGAGATCGACACCGCCATCGCAGCCATGCCGCAGGTCGCCGCCCAGCTCGAGGAATTCGACCGCCGCCGCGAGCTGCTCAGCGCGCAGCGGCAGGCGGTGGCCGAGCGGCTGAACGCCGCGCAACTGGACGCACAGCTGATCGCCAACGATCACGGAGAGCGGATGATCGTGCTGGAACGCGCGGCCACCCCGGAATTGCCGATCAGTTCGGGCCGCAAGCGGACGGCGGCGCTTGGTCTGGCGGTCAGCATCTTCATGGCCCTGATGGCTGGCTTCGCGCTGGAAATGGCGAACCCGGTGATGCGGACCTCTCGTCAGGTCGAACGTGCGCTTGGCGTCGCGCCGATTGCCGTGTCGCGATTCCGTCCGACTGCGGCGCAGCTGGCCGCCAACCGGACCCGCAACCTGCAGGCCCTTTCGATCCTGGGCACAGGCGCAATTGCAGGAGTGATGCTGATCCTGCTGCAAGGTTGAGCCGCGCTGCCAGCTTGAACCGGCGCCGGTCGCTTCCCATTATCCTGGTCGGCGGGCGACCTTGCGGTTGGCCCGTCGTCGGTGCGGAATGATACGGGCGGTCATGCGAAAACTTACCTCCTTGCTGCTCGGGATCCTGATCGCGGCCGTTGTTCTTCTGGGCGGGTCGCATCTCTGGCATTCGCGCGGGGTCGAGGCTTCGGTGCCGCGACAGGGGCAGCTGCGCATCGCAAGCCTCAACACGCATTACATCGTCCTGGACCGCGAGGGCGGGCCGTGGTCGGTCGCGGGATGGGATCGCCGCAAGGGGGCCATGGCGGCGCAGCTGGGTTCGATCGACGCGGATATCGTCGCCTTCCAGGAGATGGAGAGCTTTCGTCGCGGTGACGGCTCGGTCAACCTGGCGCGCGATTACCTGCTGGAGCAGCTGCCCGCCTATGCGGCCGCGGCGACGGGGGACTGGCGCGATTTCCCCTCGACCCAGCCGATCTTCTATCGCCGCGACAGGTTTCGGCTGGTCGATCAGGGCTGGTTCTTCTTCTCGGAGACGCCCGATATTATCTATTCCCGCAGCTTCGACGGCAACTGGCCTGCATTCGCGTCATGGGCGCTGCTGCAGGATCGCGACGGGCGGCGGCTGCGCGTGCTGAACGTGCATTTCGATTACAGCAGCGGGGAAAACCGGCTGCGCTCGGCCGATCTGGTGGCTGAACGGATCGCGCCATGGATCGCCGCGGGCGACCACCTGGTGGTGATCGGCGACCTGAACGCCATCCGCGGCAGCAAGACCGCGACCAAGCTGCAGGAGGCCGGGCTTGCGCTGTGGCCCGCCGCCGGGGCCAGCTATCACCTGAACCGGGGGATCAACCTCTTTCCGGCCATCGACCACGTGCTGCTTGCGCCGGGGATGGATTACGCCGCGCGCCCCGTCCTGCTGCGAGAGGCACCGGGCGGGGTCTGGCCGTCGGACCACTATCCGCTGGTCGCGGATCTCGACTATCGCTAGCGGTCGTCCAGCATGCCCTCCAGCTGCTTCTCGATCCGCCGGCGCCCGCGTCTGCTGCGGATCTGTTCGGCATAGAGCCCGTCGGGCCTGATGCGGACCTTGCCGTCCTTGCAGCTGACGAAGAACACGCGGCGGGCGGCGACGATGCTGCTGGTCGCTGCGGTGACGGCGGCGACTGTCACCTCGATCCGCTGCAGCTTGTCGGGATGGCTGTTCAACTCGGCCCACCAGGATGCGCGGCGCAGCATCTCGTCCAGCCGGCCCGCCTTCACGTGTTCGCCGGTCTTGAGGGGGGATTGCAGCGTTTCCTGATCGTCGGCATCGGGGTCGATGCGATCCACGACCGAGACCACGGCCTCGTCGTCGCCACGCAGGCTGCGCACGAGGATGTCGAGAACATAGATCGGCTCGAACCCCAGATTGCTGATCAGCATGCAGGCCGACAGATCCATCCGTCCCGCCAGCGTGATCAGGATCTCGCTGCGGCGCTGGCGCCGGAGGCCGGACACGATGATCTGAAGATAGAAGATCCAGACGAGCGCGCTGAGAAGCGCCGCCCCGGCCTGGATGGCGCTGATGTTGTCGCTGATCCAATCCGGCATTCCGCCCCCTTCGCGTCGCGCATCCTGTTCCGGGGCGAACGTGCAGGGGGGCAGCGGGTTTCGAAACTTGCGGAAGATCAAGGTGAACGCCCTGCGGGAGGGCGCGCATCGCTTGTGATTCCGGAAGGTTCAGTGGTGAGCCCGACAGGATTCGAACCTGTGACCCACTGATTAAAAGTCAGTTGCTCTACCAACTGAGCTACGGGCCCATCGCACGGGGCGCTGTCTAGGATCGGTCGCGGCCAAGGTCAAGGCGATAAACGCGGGAAACCGACCCGGGGGCGGCATCGAGCGTCTTTGAATTTTCATGAGAAAGTTCAGTGGTGAGCCCAACAGGATTCGAACCTGTGACCCACTGATTAAAAGTCAGTTGCTCTACCAACTGAGCTATGGGCCCATCGCACGGGGGGGTATCTACGGTCGGGGGGCGGGGGCGTCAACCGCAAAATCGACATGTCTGGCAAATTCTTTTCAACGGCCTTATATGCCGGCCATGACAGCTGACATGACCCCCCCGCTGCCCTTCATGAAGATGCATGGGCTTGGCAATGATTTCGTGGTGATCGATCTGCGCGGCTCGGCCCTGGCCCTGTCGCCCGGTCACGTTGCGCGCATCGCGGACCGCCACATGGGGGTGGGCTTCGACCAGCTGGCGACGATCCATGACGATGACGGGTCCGACGCGCGGCTGGTCTTCTGGAACGCCGACGGGTCGCGCAGCGGCGCCTGCGGGAACGCGACGCGCTGCATCGCGCGGCACCTGCTGGACCAGACCGGCAGGTCCGACCTGCGCCTGCGCACCGATCATGCTGTCCTGACCGCCGAGGATGCCGGGAACGGGCTGACCCGCGTGAACATGGGACATCCGGTGCTGGACTGGCGCGCGATCCCCCTGGCCCAGGATGTCGATATCGACCATCTGCCGATCGAGGGCGATCCGGTTGCGACCGGCATGGGCAATCCGCATGTCACCTTCTTCGTGGATGACGCGGCCTCGGTCGATCTGGCCGAATTCGGTCCGCGGATGGAACATCACCCGCTCTATCCCGAACGCACCAATGTCGAGGTCGTGCAGGTCCTGTCCCGAGAGGAGATCACCCTGCGGATCTGGGAACGCGGCACGGGGCCGACGCTGGCCTCGGGGTCCTGTTCCTGCGCGGCGGCGGTGGCTGCGGCGCGGCGCGGGCTGACGGGTCGGCGCGTCAAGGTGAACGTGCCGGGGGGCGTCCTGCATATCGACTGGCGCGAGGACGGGGTCTGGATGGAAGGCCCGACCGCGCATGTCTTTTCCGGAACCTTCACCGCGGATTGGTGGTCGGCATGAGCGCACCCGTCTTCTCCACCCTCGGCTGCCGCCTGAACGCCTACGAGACCGAGGCCATGCGCGAGATGGCCGATGCCGCGGGCCTGTCGGGCGCCGTGGTCGTGAACACCTGCGCCGTCACCGCCGAGGCCGTCCGCAAGGCGCGTCAGGAAATCCGCCGCCTGTCGCGTGAGAACCCCGGCGCGCCGGTCATCGTCACCGGCTGCGCGGCCCAGACCGAACCCGAGACCTTCGCCGCCATGCCCGAGGTCACGCGTGTGATCGGCAACCACGAGAAGATGCAGCCCGAGACCTGGACCCAGCTGCGCGCCCCCGACCTGATCGGCGAGACGGAAAAGGTCCGCGTCGACGACATCATGTCGGTCAAGGAAACGGCGGGGCACCTGATCGACGGCTTCGGTCGGCATCGCGCCTATGTGCAGGTCCAGAACGGCTGCGACCACCGCTGCACCTTCTGCATCATCCCCTATGGCCGCGGCAATTCGCGCAGCGTGCCCGCGGGCGTCGTGGTCGAACAGATCAAGCGCCTCGTCGGGCGCGGCTTCAACGAGGTCGTGCTGACCGGCGTGGACCTGACCAGCTGGGGCGCGGATCTGCCCGGCACCCCGCGTCTGGGCGATCTGGTCATGCGCATCCTGCGCCTTGTCCCCGATCTGCCGCGCCTGCGCATCAGCAGCATCGATTCCATCGAGGCCGACGAGAACCTGATGCTGGCCATCGCCACCGAACCGCGCCTGATGCCGCATCTGCACCTGTCGCTGCAGGCGGGCGACGACATGATCCTGAAGCGCATGAAGCGCCGCCACCTGCGCGACGACGCCATCGCCTTCTGCCAGGAGGCACGCCGCCTGCGCCCCGATATCGTCTTCGGGGCCGACATCATCGCCGGTTTCCCGACCGAGACCGAGGAAATGTTCCAGAACAGCCTGAAGCTGGTCTCCGATTGCGATCTGACCTTCCTGCACGTCTTCCCCTATTCCGCGCGCAAGGGCACGCCCGCCGCGCGGATGCCGGCGGTCAAGGGCCCCGCGATCCGCGACCGCGCCGCGCGCCTGCGCGAGGCGGGCGATGCCGCGCTGCGCCGCCACCTGGACGCGCAGGTCGGGCGGACGCATCGCGTGCTGACCGAAGGCCCGCGCATCGGACGGACCGAGCAGTTCACCGAAGTGGCCTTCGACACCGACCAGCCCGAGGGCACGATCATGGACCTCGCGATCGCGGGCCATGACGGCACGCGCCTGACGGTCTGACGCAGCCCCATGGCATCCGGTCGGGATGCCGTCTATGTTGGCCCGAACAGGCAGCAGGAGGCCCCATGAGCGATATCCAGACCCTCTCGTTCGAGGAAGCCATGCGCGAGCTGGAGGCGACCGTCGGCAAGCTGGAAACCGGCGAGGCGACGCTCGAGGACTCGATCGCGCTCTATGAACGCGGGGCGGCGCTGCGCGCCCATTGCGAAACCCGCCTGCGCGAGGCCGAGGAGCGGGTCGAGAAGATCACCCTTGCCGCGAACGGGCAGCCGACCGGAACCGAGCCCGCCGAGGGCCTGTGATGCAGTCCCGCCTGGCCGAGATCCGGCCCCTGGTCGAGGCCGAGCTGAACGCCGCCATCGACGCGCTGCCCGCGGGCGATCTGTCCGATGCAATGCGCTATGCCGTGCAGGGTGGCAAGCGGCTGCGCGCGTTCCTGGTGATGGAATCCGCGCGCCTGCACGGGCTGGACGACGACGCATCGCTGCCCGTCGCCGCCGCGGTCGAGGCGCTGCACGCCTACAGCCTGGTCCATGACGACCTGCCCGCGATGGATGACGACGACCTGCGGCGCGGTCAGCCCACCGTCCACGTCAAATGGACCGAGGCGACCGCGATCCTTGCGGGCGATGCGCTGCAGACGCTGGCCTTCCAGCTGCTTGCCGATCCGCGCGTCGGCGACGATGCGGCGCGGATGCGGCTGGTCGGGTCGCTGGCGCAGGCATCGGGGGCTGCGGGCATGGCCTGGGGTCAGGCGCTGGACATCGCGGCCGAGACCTCGGGCGTGCCGCTGGACCTGGACGCGATCATCCGCCTGCAGGGTGGCAAGACCGGCGCGCTGATCCGCTTTGCCGCGACCGCCGGGCCGCTGATGGCGGGGGCGGACCCTGCCGCGCTGGACGATTATGCGCAGGCCGTCGGGCTGGCCTTCCAGATCGCGGACGACATCCTGGACGTCGAGGGCTGCGAGGCCGCGACCGGCAAGCGCGTCGGCAAGGATGCGGATGCCAACAAGGCGACCTTCGTTTCGCTGCTGGGCCTCGAGGGGGCGCGGTCCGAGGCGCGTCGCCTGGCCGATGCGGGGCAGGACGCGCTGGCGGATTATGGCGATGCGGCGGGGAACCTTCGGGACCTGGCGCGCTTCGTGATCGAACGCGACAGCTGATCGCCGCCTTCCCGCCAAGGGGCAATATGATGACCGACGGACCCGCCACCCCGATCCTGGACCGCGTCCAGCAGCCATCCGACCTGGGATCGCTGGACGATGCGCAGCTGCGCCTGCTGGCGGACGAGCTGCGGGCCGAGACCATCGACATCGTCAGCCGCACGGGCGGTCACCTGGGCGCGGGGCTGGGCGTGGTCGAGCTGACGGTCGCCCTGCACGCCGTCTTTCGCGCGCCGCGAGACAAGATCGTCTGGGACGTGGGGCATCAATGCTATCCCCACAAGATCCTGACGGGCAGGCGGGACCGGATGCGCACGCTGCGCATGGGCGGCGGGCTGTCGGGGTTCACCAAGCGGCAGGAAAGCGCGTTCGATCCGTTCGGCGCGGGGCACAGCTCGACCTCGATCTCGGCGGCGCTGGGCTTCGCGATGGCGCGCGAGCTGGGCGGGGATCCGGGCGATGCGGTCGCCGTGATCGGCGATGGCGCCATGAGCGCGGGCATGGCCTTCGAGGCGCTGAACAACGCGGGCCATCTGGGCCGGCGGCTGTTCGTGGTGCTGAACGACAACGGCATGTCCATCGCGCATCCGGTCGGGGCGCTGTCGTCCTATCTCTCGCGGCTGGAGGGCGGATCGCCCATCGGCCCGACCATGTTCGAGGAGCTGGGCCTGGCCTATGTCGGGCCGATCGACGGGCATGACATGGATGCGCTGCTGGCGACGCTGCGGCATGCCCGTGAAACGGCGACAGGGCCGGTGCTGATCCATGTCGCCACGAAGAAGGGCAAGGGCTATGCCCCGGCCGAGGCCGCGGCAGATCGCGGCCATGCGACCGCCAAGTTCGACCTGCGGACGGGCCGTCAGGACAAGTCGACCGGCAACGCGCCCAGCTATACCTCGGTCTTCGCGCGCGCGCTGATCGACGAGGCCGGCCGCGACGATCGCATCGTCGGCATCACCGCCGCGATGCCCGACGGCACGGGCCTGAAGCAGTTCGCGGAACGCTTTGCCGACCGCTGCTTCGATGTCGGGATCGCCGAGCAGCATGCGGTGACCTTCTCCGCCGGTCTGGCGGCGGCGGGGATGCGGCCCTTCTGCGCGATCTATTCGACCTTCCTGCAGCGTGGCTACGACCAGGTCGTGCATGACGTGGCAATCCAGGGGCTGCCGGTGCGCTTCGCGATCGACCGCGCGGGGCTGGTCGGGCAGGACGGGCCGACCCATGCGGGCGCCTTCGACATCGCCTTTCTTGCGAACCTGCCGGGCTTCGTCGTCATGGCCGCCGCCGACGAGGCCGAACTGATGCACATGGTGGCGACCGCCGCGGCGCATGACGAGGGCCCGATCGCCTTCCGCTTTCCGCGGGGCGAGGGGACGGGCATCGACCTGCCGGAACGGGGTGCGGTCCTGCCCATCGGCAAGGGTCGCGTGATCGCCGAGGGGACGGGGGTCGCGATCCTGTCCCTCGGCGCGCGGCTGGGTCAGGTGATGGCCGCACGAGAGGTGCTGATGGAGCAGGGCATCGTCCCGACCGTCGTGGATGCGCGCTTTGCCAAGCCCCTCGACCGCGACCTGATCCTGCGGCTTGCGCGCGATCACGCCACGCTGATCACCATAGAAGAGGGCGCGACGGGCGGCTTCGGCAGCCATGTCGCCCAGCTTCTGGCCGAGGCGGGCGCCTTCGATCACGGGCTGCGGTTCCGTTCGATGGTGTTGCCGGACAGTTTCGTCGATCACGACGCCCCTGACGCGATGTACGACCGTTCGGGCCTGAACGCCGCGCATATCGTGGCGAAGGTCCTGTCGGTCGCGGGCAGTCCGCCTCAGCCATAGCTACGCACCAGCGCGTTCGCGATCATCCCCCAGCCGTCCACGACGACGAAGAATGCCAGCTTGAACGGCAACGAGACCACCACCGGCGGCACCATCATCATCCCCATCGACATCAGCACCGCCGACACGACCAGATCAATGATCAGGAAGGGCAGCGCGATGAGGAAGCCGATCTCGAACGCGCGCTGGATCTCGGACAGCATGAACGAGGGGATCAGCACGGACAGGCCGCCCGGATCGCCCGTGCCGGGCGCGACATCGGCCATGGCGGCCAGCATGTCGGGGTCGGTCCGGCCCTGCATGAAGATGCGAAACGGCTCGATCCCGCGGATCAGCGCGTCTGATATCCCGATGCGCCCCTCCTGCAGAGGGATCGCGGCGACCTGCCATGCGTCCCGGAAGACCGGGTCCATGATGAACCAGGTCAGGAACAGCGCAAGGCTGACGATCAGCATGTTGGGCGGCGATTGCTGCAGCCCGATGGCCTGGCGCAGGATCGACAGCACGGTCACGATGAACGGGAACGCGGTCACCATGATCGCGATGCCGGGGGCCAGCGACAGGGCGGTCAGGCCCGCCGCCAGCAGCACCGCGTTCTGACCGACGCCCGCCCCCAGGGCCTGGCCCAGGTCGCCGAAGGCGTCCTGCGCCGCGGCGGCCCCGGGCAGCAGCGCGGCCAGCGCGAAGGCCGCGATCCTCACGCCGGGCCGACCGGGGAAAGGACCCGGACGCAGAGCCGTTCCTCGGAGCCGTCGCTGGTCAGTTCGCCCCTTGCGATGACCTTGTCGCCCACGCAGATCTCGACCCCGTCCTCGATCGGCTGGTCGAGGACCAGCACATCCTCGGCCCGCAGCGATGACAGCTGCGCCACGGTCTGGCGCGTCCGCCCGAGGCGGATCGTCACCTCGACCTGGATGTTGTCGGTGTCGATCAGGTGCTTCAGCGCGTCCATGTCGTGTCGTCCTTCTGGATGTCGTCGAGAATTGTAAGAAGATCGGCCATGACCCGTTCGGGGTCGTATTCGATGCGTCCGCCCTGCAGGTCGATCACCAGGCGGTTGTCAGGGCGGTCCTGCAGTTCGATCCCGGTCAGGCCGGTATCGGCAAGGCAGCGATCCAGCATGGCCCGCAGGCGAGGCCCGCAGGCGATCCGCGCGACCTGGGGGCGGGTATCGGCCGCAAGTCGCCGCAACTCGTGGCGCAGCGCGTCCTCGATCCGGGCCGAGATCGCGGGGGGCGCCATCGCGCGCAGGATCTGGCGCAGGATCGGCGACAGCGCCTCGACGGCCTCGTCGCGCAGGGCGCCGCGTCGCGCGTCGTCGTCGCTCAGCGATCCCGCAAGCGCGGTCAACGCGCGGGTTGCCGCGGCGGCCTGTTCGTCCTGTGCCTGGGCCAGACCTTCGGCATGGCCCGCGGCGCGGGCGGCGTCCAGATCGGCGCGGGTGAAGACCGGCTCGGGGGCGGGGGGCGCTGCGAAGGATTCCAGCCGGAACATGGCGGCGCTCATTTCGCGGTCCCCTTCGCGTCGATCCAGCCCGACAGGATCTTCACGCTCTCGTCCTGGCGCTCCTTCATCAGGTTGCGCAGGCGCGCGACCGGATCGGCGGGAGGCAGCGAGAGGGGCTGGGGTTCAGGTTCGGGTTCCGCCTGTGCGGGCAGCGCCGGGGTCGCGGGGGGCGCGTCCTCGATCGTGCCGGTCAGGGCGGGCGCGGGTTCCGGCGGGCGGCTGTCGTCCAGCATCGGCAGGGCGGGCTGCTGCCGGTTGCGCAGGGCAGGCCGCATCAGCGCCCAGATGGCCAGCAGCGCGAAGACGCCGATCAGCGCGATGCGTGCCAGGTCGTTCAGCGCCAACCGTTCCAGCAGGCCGGGCTTCGTGGCGCTTGCGCCCTCGCCGAAGGCCGCGAAGGGCAGCGAGCGGACGGTGATCACGTCGCCGCGCCCCTCGTCAAACCCCACGGCCGAGGCGACCAGCTCGCGCAGCGCCTCCAGTTCGGGCTCGGGGCGGGGGGCCGAACTGCCATCCGGCTGCGTCGCGCCGTTCACCAGCACGGCGACCGTCATGCGGCGCACCGATCCGGGCTGACGAGAGACCTCTCGCGTGACGCGGCTGACCTCGTAATTCGACTGCTGCCGGTTCTCGGAGCGCTGGCTGGTGCTGGTGTCGCCGGCCTGATCCTCGGTGTCGGGCAGGTTCGAGGCAGCCGTGACCGGCCCCGGCCCCGAGGAATTGCTCTGGTCCGTCGTCTCCTCGGTCACGGTCGAGATCAGCGCGCGCCCCTCGGGGTCGAAGCGCTGTTCGGTCAGCAGCTCGGTCTCGGTGACAAGGTCCAGGTTCAGCTCGACGATGGCATTGCCGATGCCGACATGCGGTTCCAGGATGCGTTCGACATTGCGCTTCATCTCGTCCGCGCGATCGGCGCCGGTGCGTTCCTCGGATGCGGCGATGATGCCGCGCTTGCTGTCGATGACGGTGACGCGCTCGGCCTGCATGCCCGGCACGCCGGACGACACGAGGTATTGCAGCGCCGCCGCCTGTTCGCGCCCGATCGCGGAGCCGTTCGTCGTCAGCGTGACCGAGGCGCTGGAATCCTGGTCGCGGCGGTAACCCCGCCCGGTCTCGACCGCCAGGTGGACGCGGGCGGTTTCCACGTTGGGCAGGGCCAGGATCGTGCGGGCCAGTTCGCCTTCCTTCGCGCGCCAATATGCGGCGTCGAACATCTGCGACGTGGTGCCGAAGCCCGACATGCCGTCCAGGATCTCGTATCCGGTGCTCGAGGCCGCGGGCAGCCCCTCGGATGCCAGGTCCATGCGCAGGCGGTCGCGTGCGCCTTCCTCGACCCAGATCGCGTCGCCGCGTACCTCGTAGGGGACGCCCGCGCGTTCGATCCCGGCGATCACCTCGCCCGCGCGAGCCGGGTCAAGCCCGCCATAGATCAGCGCCATCGAGGGGCGGTTGGCCAGCCAGGCAAAGCCCGCCACCAGCAGAAATGTCGCCGCAAAGGCTGCCCCAAGGACCAGCCGCTGCGCAGAGCTTCGCTCGTTCCAGTAGTCCTGCAGTTTTTGCAAAACCTTTCCTTTCGAATCAGCGCGTCGTCGTCATGAAGGTCTTGGTGACATGGGCGTCGTTAAGAATCGGTTAGTCGCGAGTTGCTATTCCGGTCCCGTCAGGACGGAGAATCACGATGACGACCGCACTCGCCGCGCCGACGGAACCGGCACCGAAATCGAAGAAGGGGCTTCTGGTCCCGCTGGCCGCCGCGCTTGTCCTTGCGGGGCTCGGCTTCGCGTCGACCTTCCTCGGGGTCTGGTCGCCGGCCCGGCTGCTGGCGGCGGACAAGCCCGCCCCCGAGGCTATGGCCCATGTCGGGGTCGAGTTCGTCGACATCCCCACGATCGAGATCATCATCCCCGGCGGGCGCAGTCGCAGCCTGGTCCTGTCGGCCACGGTCGAGACCGACATCGCGCATCGCACCGATGTCGAACACCTGATGCCGCGCATCTCGGATGCCTTCACGACCTTCCTGTCCGGGGTGGATGCGCAGGCCTACGACAAGCGCGGCGTGCTCGAGGTGATCCGGACCGAGCTGCTGTCGCGGTCGCGCCTCGTCCTGGGGGATGACGCGATCAAGGACCTTCTGATCACGGAGTTTCGTTTCAAATGAGCATGGATCACCTGTTGCAGCTGGTGCTGCTGATCGGCGGCCTCGGGCTGGGGGCGTTCTGCTTCTCGCTCATGCGCAGGCTGCGCAAGCTGAACGACCTTGAAAGCGGCCTGGGCGGCGCCATCGCCGTCATGGCCGCCGAGGTGGACCGCCTCGAACGCGCCATCCGTGCCGCCCGCGACGAGGCGACGGCCGCCAGCGAATCCCTGGCCGACGAGATCGAGACCGCGCGGCGCGAACGGGCGATCTGGGATCTGCGCCAGCGCATCGGGCTGGCCGCCACCGCCCCCGCACCTGCGGGCAGACGGCTTCGCAAGCGCGTCGAGGCCGTGGAATGACCCGCCGCATCCTGCCGATCCTGGGCGTGGTGATCGCGCTGCCGACCCTTGCGCTGGTGGCGCAGGCCCGCGTTCCGGACCTTCTCAGCGCCGTGGCCGAACCGCCCGAGCTGCTCGAAGGGTGCGGCGACGTCCCCGAGGCGGTCGCCCTGGCCGAGGAACTGCGCGACCGCGCGCTGCGGATCGAGCGCTACATGGCCTCGATCGACAGCCGGAAGGCCGACCTGATGCAGGCCGAGACGACCCTGCGCGAGCGGCTGGCCGAACTGCGCGCCCTGAAGGGTGCCGCAAGCGCCCGCCGCGATGGCGACACCGAGGCCGTTCGCGGGGATATCGACCAGCTGATCGCGGTCTATGACCAGATGAAGCCCGCCGAGGCCGCCGCGATCCTGACCAACCTTCCCGCCGATTTCGCCGCCGAGATCCTGGTGCGCGTCCGCCCCGAGACCGGCGCCCGCATCATCGCCGCCGTCGAACCCCGCCAGGCCGCGCTGCTGACCGCCCAGATGGGCGCGCGCAGCGTCCGCAACCCATAAGGAACCGCCCATGTTCGGCTTTGTCGGTATCTTCTTCACGCTGGCCATGGTGTTCGGCGGCTATCTTCTGGCGGGGGGCAAGATGGGCGTCATCCTGCACGCCCTGCCCTTCGAGATGATGATGATCATGGGCGCCGCGATCGGCGCCTACATCCTGTCGAATGACGGGCATACGCTGAAGGCGACGATCGGCGGGCTGATGCGTGCCTTCAAGGGGCCGAAATGGACGCAGCAGGACCATCACGACGTGCTGTGCCTGCTGTTCCGCCTGCTGCGCATCGCACGAGAGAACCCCGTCGCGCTGGAGGCGCATATCGAGACGCCCGCGGAATCGGCGATCTTCGCCGACTATCCGCGGCTTCTGGCCGATCACGAGGTCGTCTCGCTGATCACCGACACGCTGCGTTCGGCCAGCCTGAACTATGACGATCCCTACCAGGTCGAGGACATGCTGTCGCGCCGCATCGCGACCCTGCGCGAGGAGCAGATGCACGTGCCCCACGCGCTGCAGAACATGGCGGACGCCCTGCCGGCGCTGGGCATCGTCGCCGCCGTGCTGGGCGTCATCAAGACCATGAGCTCTATCGACCAGCCGCCGACCGTGCTGGGCAAGATGATCGGCGGCGCGCTTGTCGGGACCTTCCTGGGGGTGTTCCTGTCCTATGGCTTCGTCGCGCCGCTTGCGAACCGCCTGACGGGCGTCGTCAAGCAGGACATGG
This sequence comes from Paracoccus sp. PARArs4, assembly GCF_947311865.1. Lineage (NCBI taxonomy): Bacteria > Pseudomonadati > Pseudomonadota > Alphaproteobacteria > Rhodobacterales > Paracoccaceae > Paracoccus > Paracoccus sp. PARArs4. The sequence continues at coordinate 38,928 of NZ_CAMZMW010000002.1, forward strand.
GCTTCTACGACGTGGTGAAATCCGTGCTGATCGCGGGTCTGCACCAGCATGCGACGACGCTGTGCGTCGAGGTGGGGCGCCAAGCGGTGCCCGAACATGTGCGCCCCAGCTTCGACCAGCTGGAAGGGGCGCTGCGCGAACTGAAGAAGGCGGCGTGATGCGGGGCGTTCTGCTTGCGCTGATGCTGGCGGGTTCGGCCCATGCCGATACGCTGGAGGCCTATCGCCAGCAGGCGTCGGGATGGCTTCTGTCGGGCCAGCGCTTGCCGCGCGACTATCGCGTCCAGCTGATGCGGATGGAGAGCGCGGATCGCATCCGGGCCATCGCCTACTTGCGGCGCATCGGGCTGCTGACCGGAAGCAGCTGGTCGCTGGACGATCTGCTGCGCGACCCCATCCTGTCCGAGGAGAGATGACCGTGAAGAGCAAGCTGCTTGATGCGCCGCTGCTGGTGACGGGCGGGCTGGTCCTTGCCGTCATATCGCTGGTGATCCCGCTTCCGGCGTCGGTGCTGGATTTCGGGATCGCCATCTCGATCGCGACCGCGACGCTGGTGCTGGTCATGGCCTCGCTGGTCCAGAAGCCGACGGATTTCCAGGCATTCCCGGTGCTGCTGCTGGTCAGCCTTGTCATCCGCCTGTCGCTGAATGTCAGCTCGACCCGGCTGATCCTGACCGAGGGGCAGAACGGCAAGCAGGCGGCGGGGCAGGTCATCAACGGCTTTGCCGATTTCGTCGCGGGCGGCTCCATCCTAGTGGGGGTCACGGTCTTTGCAGTGATCTCGGTCGTGAACTTCATGGTCATCACCAAGGGATCCGGACGCATGGCCGAGGTCGCGGCCCGCTTCGCGCTGGACTCGCTGCCGGGCAAGCAGCTGGCCATCGACGGCGACCTGAACGCGGGCGCCATCGACCACCAGGAGGCCAAGCGCCGCCGCATCCAGGAACAGCGCGAGATCAGCTTCTTCGGCTCGCTCGACGGGGCATCGAAATTCGTCAAGGGCGATGCCGTGGCGGGCATCGTCATCACGATGATCAACCTGATCGTGGGGCTGGCGGTCGGGGTCAGCGTGCACGGCATGCCCGTGTCCGAGGCCGCCTCGACCTATTCCCACCTGACGATCGGGGACGGGCTGGTCAGCCAGATCCCCGCGCTCATCACCTCGATGGCGGCGGCGCTGCTGCTGTCGCGGGGCGGGGCGACCGACACCACGGCCGAGCTTCTGTCGTCGGAATTCACGCGCAGCTGGCAGCCCGCCGCGATGGTGGCGGCTGCGATGGTCGTGATCTCTTTCGTGCCGGGCATGCCGCGGATGCTGTTCCTGGGGATCGCGATGGCGATGCTGTTCATGGCCTGGCGCATCGCGAACCGCCCCGAACCGCAGCAGGATGCGACCGCGCCCGAGGACACGGCCCCGCGTCCCGCCGCCAGCATCGGCGATGTCCTGGACACCGACGAGATCAGCGTCGAGATCGGGTCGGACCTGATCGTCGTCGCGCTGGACCAGGCGCGCGGGCTTGGCAGCCGCATCCAGAACCTGCGCATCCACATCGCGCGCAGCTTCGGCCTGATCCTGCCGGACGTGCGGATCACGGATACCGACGATCTGTCGCCCGGCGATTACCAGATCCGCATCCAGGGCGTCGTGCGTGGCCGCGGCACTCTGCGCCCCCACGAGATCCTCGCGCTCGGGCCGGATTCGATCCTGTCCGAACTGCGCGGCGCCAGCGTCCGCGAGCCGGTCTATGCCAGCCCCGCCCGCTGGATCCAGCCCTCGGACCAGGACGAGGCGTCGGTGATGGGCGCGACGGTCGTCACCCCGATGGAGGTGCTGTCGACCCACCTGATGGAGGTGGTGAAGGCCCATCTGCCGGCGCTGCTGACCCTTGGCGCGATGCAGCGCCAGATCGAGGAGCTGAAGACCCTGTCGGACACGACCCGCGCCGAACGCTATCGCAAGTATTTCGACGGCATGATCCCGGACAAGGTCACCCCCGAGACTCTGCTGGCAATCCTGCGCGCGCTGCTCGAGGAACGCATCTCGATCCGCAACCTGCCGCTGATCGTCGATGCTATCTGCGAATTCCGCGGGATCGAGCAGGTCGATACCGTCTATGAACTGGTGCGCAAGCGGCTGCGCGGGCAGATCACCCAGCATTACAGCGACGATGCCGGGCGGATCGCCGTCCTGCAGCTGCACCCCGCGTGGGAGGCCGAGTTCGTCCGCGCCGATTCCGAGACGGGCCGCGCGGGCGGGGGCGCGATGACGCCCGCGCTGTCCCGAAAGCTGGTCGATGCGACGCGCAAGGCGCTGTCGCTGGCCGAGCCCGTGGCCCGGACCGTGGTGCTGGCCCCCGATCATCGCCGCCGGATGATCCGCGCGGTCCTTGCGGGCAACGGCATGGCGATCCCGGTCCTTGGTCTGGAAGAGGTCGATCCGGCGGTCGAGACGCGCATCCTCGGCACGGTCGAGGCCGCGTGATGCCCGAGGGCTTCGACTGGTCGCTGATCCTGGTCTATGCGCGCGTGCAGGCTGCGCTGCTGGTCATTCCGGGTGTCGGCGAACGCGTGGTGCCCGCGCGGGTCAAGGTCGCGCTGGCGCTGGCGCTGACCCCGCTGTTGGCCGCGCAGGTCGGGGCGCGCGCGATGCCCGGAACGCCCCTGGCCCTTGTCGGGCAGGTCGGGGCCGAGACCGTGCTGGGCCTTGCGACCGGCATGATGCTGCGGCTGCTGGCGCTTGCCATCGACATCGCCACGACCGCGATCGCGGCCACCGCGTCGCTGTCCCAGATCATGGGCGTTCAGAACGAGGCCGCGCCCCATCCCATCGGCAACATGCTGCACCTGGGCGGCATCGCGATCCTGATGGCCCTGGGGCTGCCGGTGATGCTGGTCCAGCTGCTGGCTGACAGCCTTGCGCTGTGGCCGCCCGCATCGTTCCCGCGGGTCGAGGGGCTGGCCATGGCGGTCATCGGCATCGTGTCCGACTGCTTCCGGCTGGCGCTGATGCTGGCCGCGCCGTTCACGCTTGGCGGCTTCCTGTACCAGGCGCTGTCGGGCGTGGTCAGCCGGGTCATGCCCTCGTTGCCGGTCGTCTTCATCGGGGCGCCGGCCTCGATCATGCTGGCGCTGGTCGCGCTGGCCGTGCTTGCGCCGATGCTGGTCGCCCTGTGGGCCGATGCGGTCCTGGGCTTCATGCTGCCGGTGCGCGGATGAGCGAGGACAAGGACGACAAGCAGTTCGACCCGACCGAGCAGCGGCTTCGCCAGGCGCGCGAGAAGGGGGACATCCCCCGCTCGACCGAGCTGAACGTCACGCTGATGTATCTGGGCGCGGTGCTGGCCTTCACCCTGGGGGCGGGGTTCGCCGTGCGGGGCTGGATCGCGATGGCGACGCGCGCGCTCGGGGCCGAGGATTGGCGCGATGCGGGTGTGGCGGGCGCGCTGGCGGCCCATGCGGGCATCGCGACCGTGGCGCTGGCGGGGCTGATCGCGCTGGCGATCCTGCTGGGGCTGGTCGCCTCGCGCGGGCTGGTCTTCGCCCCCGAGAAGATCGCCCCCGACATCAAGCGCATCGACCCGATCCGGAACGCCAAGCAGAAATTCGGTGGCAGCGGCCTGATGACCTTCGCGATCTCGGTCGGGAAGGCGGCGGTCGTCTGCACCGGCGGGTGGTTCCTGTTCGCGGCGCTTCTGGACCGCATCGCTGGCAGTGCCATGACGGGGGGGCAGTGGGTCGTCGGGCTGGGCATGATCCTGTGGCAGGTGCTGGCGCTCGGGCTGGTCGTCTCGGTCCTGTTCACGGTGCCCGACATGCTGCTGAAATGGTTCGAGCATCGCAAGCGCAACCGCATGTCCCGCAAGGAGATGGAGGACGAGTTCAAGGATTCCGAGGGCGATCCCCACCTCAAGGCCGCGCGTCGCCAGCGGGCGGTCGATCTGGCGACGGGGCAGATGATCGCGGATGTCGAGAAGGCCGACGTGATCATCGTGAACCCCACGCATTACGCCGTCGCGCTGCAATGGTCGCGCGGATCGGGGCGCGCGCCGGTCTGCCTGGCCAAGGGCGTGGACGAGGTCGCCGCCCGCATCCGCGAGAAGGCGGGCGAGCATGGCGTGCCGCTGTGGTCCGATCCGCCCTGCGCGCGCGCGATCCACGCCACCGTCAAGGTCGGAGAGGAGATCCGGCGCGAGCATTTCGCCGCCGTCGCCGCCGCGATCCGCTTTGCCGAGAAGATGCGCGAGAAGGCGCGACGCGGATGGTGACGCGCCTCGATCAGCTGGACCAGCTGGAACGCATCGCAAGGATCCGGGCAGAGCGGCAGCTCACGGCCTATGCCGCCTTTGCCGCGCATGTGCATGCCGCGCAGGACCGGATCGGCGCGGCACGGGAATCGCTTCGCCAAAGCTATGACAGCACCGCCCCGCTGAACGTCCCGGAAGCGCGGACGGCGAATGCGCAGGCCGGACGCGCCGCGCGCGAGGTGGCCCATGCCGATCAGGAGCTGCGCCGCATCCTGCCCCGCTTCGAGGCCGTGCGCCAGCAGGCCGCCCGCGAATTCGGCCGCGCCGAGGTGCTGGCCCGCCTCGCCCGCGACGAGGCGGCGCGCCTGCGCAAGCCGGGCGACTGACGGCCCGTGGCATTGGACAATCCCGCGGAACTGGTGCTAGTCACGGGGTCGGACATGCGGAGGTCAGCCATGTTGGACAGCAAACCGAACCCCAATCAGCCGGACGCACGGCACATCTGGACCGCAGAGGAAGCGCGCCGCGTCTATGACCAGCCGCTGATGGACCTGCTGTTCCAGGCCCAGACCGTGCATCGGCAGCATTTCGACCCGAACCGCGTGCAGATGAGCCGCCTTCTGTCGATCAAGACGGGCGGTTGCCCCGAGGATTGCGGCTATTGCAGCCAGTCGGCGCGGCATTCGTCGGGGCTGTCGGCCTCGAAGCTGATCGAGGTCCAGCGCGTCATCGGCGAGGCCAAGCGCGCCCGCGATGCGGGGGCCACGCGGTACTGCATGGGCGCCGCATGGCGCAGCCCCAAGGAACGCGACATGCCGCAGATCGTCGCCATGATCGAGGGCGTCCGCGGCCTGGGGATGGAGACCTGCATGACGCTTGGCATGCTGGATGCCGACCAGGCGCGCCAGCTGGCCGATGCGGGGCTGGATTACTACAACCACAACATCGACACCTCCGAGGCGCATTACGACAAGGTCATCACGACCCGCACCTTCGCCGACCGCCTGGACACGCTGGACCGCGTCCGCGAGGCCGGGATCAAGGTCTGCTCGGGCGGGATCCTGGGCCTGGGCGAAGGCGACCAGGACCGCGTGGACATGCTGGTCACGCTGGCGAACCTGCCCTCGCCCCCCGAAAGTGTGCCGATCAACCAGCTGATCCCGGTGCCGGGCACGCCCTTGGCCGATGCCGATCCGGTCGATCCCATCGATTTCGTCCGCACCATCGCGACCGCGCGCATCATGATGCCGCGCAGCCATGTCCGCCTGTCGGCAGGCCGGACCGAGATGTCGGACGAGATGCAGGCCATGTGCTTCATGGCGGGCGCGAACTCGATCTTCGTGGGCGACACGCTGCTGACCAAGGAAAACCCCGAGGAGGAGGACGACATGCGCCTGTTCCGCAGGCTGGGGATCCAGCCGATGCAGGCGCATGAGCACCACCCCGAGGATGACGCCCGCCGCGCCGAGCTGCTGGCGGCCGATCCGGCGATCCCGATCCTGCGCTGATCGCGATGGATCGTCTTGCCGTCTATCGGCGGGATCTGGACGGGCTTGCGCGATTGTCGCGCAGGCGCGTGCTGTCTCACCGCCAGGGGATCGACTTCTCGTCCAACGACTATATCGGGCTGGCGCAGTCGCCGCGCCTGGTCGCCGCGGCCCGCCGGGCGCTGGATGCGGGCGTCCCCGTGGGCGCGGCCGGATCGCGCCTGCTGCGCGGCCAGACCGAGGCGCAGGCCCGGTTCGAGGATGTCGCCGCCCGCTTCTTCGGGGCCGAGGCGGCACTGGGCTTCGGTGGCGGCTATGTCGCGAATTTCGCCGTCCTGACCACGCTGCCGCAGCGGGGCGACCTGCTGCTGATGGACGAGCTGTCCCATGCCAGCACCCACGAGGGCGCCCGCGCCGGCAGGGCCCAGGTCGCGACCTTCCGTCACGGCGATGTGGGCCATGCGGCCGACGTGATCGCGGACTGGCGCGCGCAGGGCAATACCGGCGCGGTCTGGATCGCGGTCGAGAGCCTCTACAGCATGGATGGCGATCGCGCGCCGCTGGACGAGCTGATGGCGCTGGCCGACGAACACGGCTTCCTGATGGTGGACGAGGCCCATGCGACCGGCGTCTTCGGCCCGCAGGGGCGCGGTCTGGCCCATCACCTCGAGGGTCGCGACAACGTCGTCACGCTGCACACCCTGGGCAAGGCGCTTGGCGGATCGGGCGCGCTGATCTGCGCCTCGCGGGTGTTGATCGATTTCCTGGTGAACCGCTGCCGTCCGTTCATCTTCGCCACCGCGCCCTCGCCGCTGATGGCCGAGGTCGGTCTCGAATCGCTGGCGATCCTGCGCGACGAGCCCTGGCGCCAGGCCGTGCTGCAGGGGCATATCGACTGCTTCGGCGCGGAAATCGCCCGCCGCCTGCCGCATCTGCGCGTCAGCGGCAGCCAGATCGTGCCGCTGATCGTGGGCCAGAACGCGCCCACGATGGAACTGGCCGCCGCCGTCCAGTCGCGCGGCTTCGATCTGCGCGGCATCCGCCCGCCGACCGTCCCCGAGGGCACGTCGCGGCTGCGCCTGTCGCTGACGCTGAATGCAAGCCGCGCCCAGGTGATCCGCCTGGCCGAACTGCTGGAGGAACTATGGCCCGATTCGTGATCACCGCGACCGGAACCGATGTCGGCAAATCCGTCTTTGCCGCCGGTCTGTGCGGCCTGATCGGCGCGGATTACTGGAAGCCGGTGCAATCGGGGCTGGCGGGCAACGTGCCGAACGCGGCCCCCGTCGCGGGCGGCGCGGCCCAGATCGGCAGCGACCGCGCCGAGGTCGAGCGCCTGTCGGGCGCGACCACCCATCCCGAAGCCTTCCTGCTGCGCCAGCCCCTGTCGCCCCATCGCGCCGCCGAACTGGACGGCGTGAGCATCGACCTGGACGCGCTGACGCCCCCCGATATCGACCCGCTGGTGATCGAGGGGGCGGGCGGCGCGATGGTGCCCGTCACCCGGCAGGTGATGTTCGCGGATCTCTTCGCGCGCTGGAACCTGCCGGTCGTCCTGGTCGCGGGCACCGGCCTCGGGACGATCAGCTACAGCCTGACCGCCATCGAGAGCCTGCGCGCCCGCGGCGTTCCCATCCACGGCGTGGCCTTCGTGGGCCATCCGAACGACGACAACATGGCGACCATCGGGCAGGTGGGGCAGGTGAAGGTCCTTGGCCGCCTGCCGATCTTGGACCGGCTGGACCGCGACACGCTGTCCGCCGCGATGGCCGCGAATTTTTCGCCCGAGGATTTTGCATGAGCATCGACGGCGCCGTTTGGCATCCCTTCTTCCAGCACGGAACCGAACCCGAACCGCCCCGCGCGATCAGCACCGAGGGCGCCTTCATCGAAACCGATCGCGGCAGGCTGCTGGACGCGGTCAGCAGCTGGTGGGTCGTCACCCACGGCCACAACCACCCCCGCATCGCGCAGGCGATCCGCGAGACGGCGGGCAACCTGGACCAGGTGATCTTCGCCGGTCTGACCCACGCCCCCGCCGAGGAACTGGCCGAGGCGCTGGTCGGCATGGCCCCCGAAGGCCTGAGCCACGTCTTCTACAGCGACAGCGGATCGACCGCGGTCGAGGTCGCGCTGAAGATGGCGCTTGGATACTGGCGGCACGAGGGCGACGGCCGCCACCGCATCGCGGTGATCGAGGACAGCTATCACGGCGACACGATCGGCACGATGAGCGTGGGCGAACGCGGGGTCTTCAACGCCGCCTACGATCCGCTGATGTTCGCGGTGGACCGGCTGCCCTTCCCCTCGGGCGACGGTGCCGAGACCCTGCGCGCCTTCGAGGAGATGGCCGCATCGGGCCGGATGGCCGCGCTGATCGTCGAGCCGCTGATCCTGGGCGCGGGCGGCATGCGCATGTATGGCGCGGACGTGCTGCGCGGCATGCGCGAGATCTGCGACCGCCACGACGTGCTGATGATCGTGGACGAGGTGATGACCGGCTGGGGCCGCACCGGACGGCTGTGGGCCTGCGACAATGCGGGCATCGCGCCCGACATCATGTGCACCTCGAAGGGGCTGACGGGGGGCGTCATCCCGCTGGCGGCGACGCTGGCCAGCCGCCGCATCTTCGACGCGCACCGCTCGACCGACCGGCGGCGGACCTTCTACCACTCGAGCAGCTACACCGCGAACCCGATCGCCTGCGCGGCGGCGCTGGCGCAGGTGCGGCTGTGGCAGGAAAGCCCGATGCAGGAGGTGCTGGACCGTCTGGGCGACTGGCAGGCCGAGCGGCTGGCAAAGCTGGCCGCCGATCCGCGCTTCGAGAATCCGCGCAGATGGGGCACCGTGGCGGCCATCGACATGAAGGTCCCCGAGGGCGGATACCTGTCCGAGGCGGGGCCGCGCCTGCGCGCCCATGCGATGGATCGCGGCGTCCTGCTGCGCCCCCTGGGCAATACCTGCTACGTGATGCCGCCCTATTGCGTGACCGAGGCCGACCTGGACCTGGCCTGGGACGTCATCGCGTCATTCGACCTCTAGGTCGATCCAGACGGGCTTGCGGTGGGATGCCAGTCCCGCCGCATCGGCCAGCGGATCGTCCGGCGCGGGCCAGAAGACGCCCGCATCCACGACCTCGAGATCCTTGGCGGGCAGGATATAGTCCAGCCGCAGGTTCCCCGGTTCGCGGTCGTATTCGGCCGTGTCCATTGCCGCATCGCCCGAATGATCCGCGTTGGGCCCGTCCTGCGGCGGCTGGAAGGCCCCGCGCGGCTGCGGGTCCTGCGTGACCTCCAGCATGCGCAGCAGGGCCGAGGGGTCGCCATCGCCATCCGACAGGTCCACGTTCAGGTTGCCGATCACCGCGAAGGGCGCATCGGGCAGCCGGTCCAGCCAGAAGGCCAGCTCGTCATGGTTGCGGGGGATGTTGCGATCCTCGAAGGCGGGCGGGGTCGCGGACATCGCCAGCAGGTGCAGCGGTCCGTCGGGCGTCTTGACGACCGCATCCCAATGCGCGGTCGTGGACAGCCGCTGGATGTCGCCGTTCGGCCCGTCCGGCATGCGGTTGCCGTCCATCCCCTGCCACAGAAGGCCGGTATAGTCCGCGACCGGACCGATGGGCCAGCGCGCCAGGATCGCCATCCCCGCCTGTCCGGTGAAATCGCCATAGCCCTGCGCGTCGCGGGCCTCGCCCAGGCGGCCGTTGCCGTCCATGTCGCGATCGGTCGCGGCGCCCGTGTTGGGGCGGGCGGCAAAGCGGTGCGGCATGGGGTGGCCCATCTCGGCCAGAAGGTCGCCGAAGGCGATCAGGGCGCGCCCTTCCAGGTCCCAGTCGAAGCCGGTCAGCAGGATCGCGTCGGGTTGCAGATGCGCGATCACGCGCGCGGCGGCCACGACCTGTTCCTGCCGGGCGGCGATGTCGCGCAGCAGAAGCCCCGGCCCCTGTCGCGTCAGGCCGGGGTTCCATGTCGCAAGCCGCACCGGATCGGCCGCGACGGGCGCGGCCATCAGCGCGGCAAGGGCGATCGCCCTCAGATCCAAGGGCGCGCCTGTGCCATGCGGCCCTCGAAATCGTCGATGGCGGGGGCCTTTTCCATGGTCAGCCCGATATCGTCCAGGCCGTTCATCAGGCAATGCTTGCGGAACGGGTCGATGTCGAAGCCGAAGACCTCGCCGTCCGAGGTGGTGACGGTCTGGGATTCCAGGTCGACCGTCATGCGCGCGTTGGCGCCCTTCTTCGCGTCCTCCATCAGGGCATCGACGGCGTCCTGCGGCAGGACGACGGGCAGGATGCCGTTCTTGAAGCAGTTATTGAAGAAGATGTCCGCGAAGCTGGTCGAGATCACGCAGCGGATGCCGAAATCCAGCAGCGCCCAGGGCGCGTGCTCGCGCGACGACCCGCAGCCGAAATTGTCGCCCGCGACCAGGATCTGGCTGTCGCGATAGGCGGGCTGGTTCAGCACGAAGTCGGGCAGCTCGTTTCCGTCGCGGTCATAGCGCATCTCGTCGAACAGGTTGATGCCCAGGCCCGACCGCTTGATGGTCTTCAGGAACTGCTTGGGGATGATCATGTCCGTGTCGATATTGACCAGCGGCATGGGTGCGGCGATGCCGGTCAGGGTGGTGAACTTGTCCATGGGACCTCACATGTTGGTGCTGCGGCTTTCGGTCGGCATTGCGCGGGGATAGACATCCCGGGGGGCAAGCGACGGAAGGCGCGGATGACGTTGAACGAACTGACGGCCTGCGTGGCCGAACGCTGGAGCCCCGCGATCGGCGATCCGCAGATCACGGGCTGGGTGACGGTCGCGGCCTATGTCGTGGCGGCGCTGATGTCCGCCGCCGTCTGGCTGCGCCTGAAGGGCAGGCGGGGCCGCGTCTTCTGGGCGATGGTCGCGCTGCTGCTGGCGGCGCTGGCCGTCAACAAGCAGCTGGACCTGCAAAGCGCGCTGACCGCCGCCGGGCGTTGCCTTGCGCGGGCGCAGGGCTGGTACGGCGAAAGGCGGCTGGTGCAGCTGGGCTTCATCGCCGCGCTTGGGGGCGTGATGCTGGCCGGGCTGATCGCCATGACGCTCAGCCTGCGGGGACGCCTGCGCCGGAACGGGCTGGCGCTGACCGGGCTGGTGATCGTCACGGGCTTCGTGATGATGCGCGCGGCCAGCTTCCACCACATGGACCACCTGATCGGGATGCGCGCATTCGGCGTGCCGAACAACTTCCTGTTCGAGAATGCGGGCCTTGTCCTGATCGCCCTGAACGCGGCCGCCCTGCTGAGACGCAGGGACGTTCCGGCAGGCGGGGCCTGACCGGAACGCGCGCTGCGCTGCATGGGTGCGGGCGGGCATCGCCGTCAGGCCGGTTCGTGCGAGAATTCGCGCACGTCGACCAGCCGACCTGCCACGCCGGCGGCGGCGGCCATTGCCGGGCTCATCAGGTGGGTGCGGCCCTTGTAGCCCTGGCGCCCCTCGAAGTTGCGGTTGCTGGTGGCCGCGCAGCGTTCGCCCGGTGCCAGCTGGTCGGGGTTCATGCCGAGGCACATGGAACAGCCCGCAAGCCGCCATTCGAAGCCCGCATCCTTGAAGACGGTGTCCAGGCCCTCTTCCTCGGCCTGGGCGCGGACCAGGCCCGATCCGGGTACGACCATGCCGCGCACGCCCTGGGCCAGCTTGCGCCCACGCAGCACGTCGGCGGCGGCGCGCAGATCCTCGATTCGGCCATTGGTGCAGGACCCGATGAACACCGCGTCGATGGCGATGTCGGTCAGGGCCATGCCGGCCTTGAGGTCCATGTATTCCAGCGAACGGCGCGCCGCGTCGATCTTGCCGCCCGCGAAATCCTCGGGGGCGGGGACGGTGGCGGTGATGGGCAGCGCGTCCTCGGGGCTGGTGCCCCAGGTGACGGTGGGGGCGATATCCTCGGCGCGGATGGTGACGACCTTGTCGAAATGCGCGCCGTCATCGGAATGCAGCGTGCGCCACCAGGCCAGCGCAGCATCCCACTGGGCGCCCTTGGGGGCGTGGGCGCGGCCCTTCACATAGGCGAAGGTGGTCTCGTCCGGGGCGATCAGGCCCGCGCGGGCGCCACCCTCGATCGCCATGTTGCAGATGGTCATACGACCTTCCATCGACAGGTTGCGGATCGCCTCGCCGCAATATTCGATGACATGGCCGGTGCCGCCCGCCGTGCCGGTTTCCGCGATGATGCGCAGCACGATGTCCTTGGCGGTCACGCCGGGGGCGAGGCGGCCGGTGATCTCGACCTTCATGTTCTTCGATTTCGACTGGATCAGCGTCTGCGTGGCCAGCACATGTTCCACCTCGGAGGTGCCGATCCCGTGGGCCAGCGCGCCGAAGGCGCCATGCGTCGCGGTGTGGCTGTCGCCGCAGACGACGGTCATGCCGGGCAGGGTCCAGCCCTGTTCGGGGCCGACGATATGCACGATCCCCTGGCGGATGTCGTTCACCGGATAGTAATTCACCCCGAAATCGCGGGCGTTGCGGTCCAGCGCATCGACCTGGATGCGGCTTTCGGCGTTGTCGATGCCGTTCTCGCGGTCCAGCGTGGTCGGCACGTTGTGGTCGGGCACCGCGATGGTGCGTTCGGGCGCGCGGACCTTGCGGCCGGTCATGCGCAGACCCTCGAAGGCCTGCGGGCTGGTCACCTCGTGGACCAGGTGGCGGTCGATATACAGCAGGCAGGTGCCGTCCTGCTGGCGGTCCACCACATGGGCGTCCCAGATCTTGTCATAGAGCGTGCGCGGGCCCACGGAATCGTTCGTCGTCATGGCTGATACTTTCGGCTGTGTCGTTCTGGCTTGGCTGGTCTGGCGGGCGCCCATGCGGGCAGGCCCCGGTGGCCGGATCAGCCCCGGGCGGTGACGCCTAGCGTCTCGCCATAGAACCGCGACGGAAGTCGGGCGCGGTCGTGGATGTCGAAATACCGAAACATGCGGCGAAAATAAGTCCGAGACTCGGGCAATGGCAAGCCTTTAGCGTGGGAAAAGGAAAATGATCGGTGCGGAACGCGAGGTTCCCCCGCAACATTGTTCCAAAGGGAAGGGAGGGATTTCCTTGGAGGGCATGGATCCGGACGTCTCGGCGCTGGCCATGGCGCTGCACGGGGCGGCGCTGCGCATCATGGGCTTCGTCGATTCGATGCTGCTGCCGATGCGGCTGTATCAGCTGGCGGCGATCGCGGGGCTTCTGGCGCTGTCCTGGCTGGCGGCGCGCGCCCTGTCGCCGCGCTGGACCGGCTGGCTGCGCAGCCGCGAGGGCTGGCCCCGCTGGCGCCTGCGGGTGGGGCTGCTGCTGGACCGGCGGCTGACGCTGATCCTGTTCGCCATCGCCGCCTGGATCGTCGTCGCCATCATGCGAGAGATCACCTGGCCTTCGCGCAGCCAGCTGATCGCGCTGGCGGCGGCCATCGCCACGGGCTGGGTCGCGATCTTCTTCGTTGCGCGGATCATCCGCAACGCCTTCCTGCGCAGGCTGGTGACATGGGGCGCGTGGATCTGGATCACGCTGCTGCTGCTGGGCCTTCTGGACGAAACGACGGGGGCGCTGGACCGGCTGGCCGTCTCGTTCGGGGATTTCCGGCTGTCCGCGCTGACGGTGCTGAAGGGGCTGATCATCACGGGGCTGATGATCGCGGGCGCGCGGATGGCGTCGCGGCTGCTGGCGGGGCGGCTGGCGCGCAGCTCCGACATCTCGCCCACGATGCGGGTGCTGACGGCCAAGCTGATCCAGGTGGTGCTGTTCAGCCTTGCGATCGTGATGGGCCTCAAGGCGGTCGGGTTCGACCTGACGGGGCTTGCGGTCTTTTCGGGCGCGGTCGGGGTCGGCCTGGGCTTCGGGCTGCAGAAGGTGGTGTCGAACCTGGTGTCGGGCGTCATCATCCTGCTGGACAAGTCGATCAAGCCCGGCGACGTCATCAGCATCGGCGACACCTTCGGCTGGATCGAGGAGCTGGGCGCGCGCTATGTCAGCGTCGTCACCCGCGACGGCAAGGAATACCTGATCCCGAACGAGGACCTGGTGACGGGGCAGGTGGTCAACTGGTCCCACAGCGACGATTTCGTGCGGATCGAGCTGACCTTCGGCACCTCGTATGACGACGATCCGCACCGGGTCAGCGAACTGGCGATCGAGGCCGCGGCCTCGGTTTCGCGGGTCATGGCGGATCGCAGGCCGGTCTGCTGGATCAACGGTTTCGGCGACAGCAGCATCGACTATGTCCTGCGCTTCTGGATCGCGGATGCGCAGGGCGGGCTTGCGAATGTGCGCGGCAAGGTCTTCCTGGCGCTGTGGGATACGTTCAAGGCGAACGGCATCCAGATACCCTTTCCCCAACGTGAGGTCCGGATTCTTGGCCCAAACACGGCGAATCCCGGCCCGAAGGCCCAAGAAACGCCCGCTGGCGATTGAGATGGGGCGAAAAGATGCTACATTGGAACCATCCCTTGCGCCGGGGGCGATCGGCGCGCTGACCGGAGGATATGACCCTGTCCCAAGACGTCCCGTCGGCCCAAGGGCCGGCTACCGATAACGCGAAGGAAGCGCTGAGCAGCGACCAGGTTCTTTCGCTCGTCCTGACCTCGCTCGATGACGACAAGGCCGAAGAGGTCGTCAGCATCGATCTGCGCGGCCGCTCGGCCATGGCCGATCACATGGTGATCGCTTCGGGCCGCAGCTCGCGTCAGGTGGGCGCGATCGCGGAGAAGCTGGCCGAACGCGTGAAGCACGCCACCGGAACCACGCCCCGGATCGAGGGCAAGGATGCCGGTGACTGGGTGCTGATCGACACGGACGACGTGATCGTCCACGTGTTCCGCCCCGAAGTGCGCGAGTTCTACCAGCTGGAAAAGATGTGGATGCCCGCAGACGCGCTGAGCCGCGTTCGCGACGGCGCCCGGCCCCAGGCCTGAGGCCATGCGCATCGACATCGTCGCCGTGGGGCGGTTGAAGAAGGGCCCCGAGGCGGCGTTGGTCGCGGATTACCTGGACCGGTTCGCCAAGACCGGTCGGGCACTGGGCCTGCCGCCCGTCGGCGTGACCGAGGTCGAGGACCGCAAGGGCCTTGGTCAGTCCGCCGAGGCCGAGCTTCTGGCCCGTGCCATCCCGCCGGGCGCCGCTGTCGTCATGCTGGACGAACGCGGCGACCAGCCCACCTCTCCCCAGTTCGCGGAACGCATCGCCGGATGGCGCGACGGCGCGCGCGACATCTGCTTCGTCATCGGCGGCGCGGACGGGCTGACGCCCGATCTGCGCGCGCGCGCGGACTGGCAGATCAGCTTCGGGCGCATGGTCTGGCCGCACATGATGGTGCGCGTGATGCTGAGCGAACAGATCTATCGCGCGGCGACGATCCTTGCGGGAAGCCCCTATCACAGGGTGTGATCGCCGGGTCGGTTGCCGCGCAGGTCCCGCCCGCGTATGCATGTGGAAAATCGCGAGGCAGACATGACCAAACCCGTTGTTCTTTGCATCCTCGATGGCTGGGGCCTGTCCGCAAGGCCCGACCAGAGCGCGCCCGACCAGGCGGCGACGCCGAATTTCGACCGGCTGATGCGGGACTGCCCCCATGCGACCCTGACGACCTTCGGCCCCGATGTCGGCCTGCCCAAGGGGCAGATGGGCAATTCCGAGGTCGGCCACACCAATATCGGCGCGGGCCGGGTCGTGGCGATGGACCTTGGCCAGATCGACCTTGCGATCGAGGATGGCAGCTTTGCCCGCAACGACGCGCTGCAGGGCTTCATCGCGAAGCTGAAGGAGACCGGCGGCACGGCGCATCTGATGGGCGTCGTCTCGGACGGGGGGGTGCACGGGCATGTCGAACATGTCCGCGCCGCGATGAAGGCGGTGGCCGAGGCGGGCGTGCCGGTGGTCCTGCATGCCGTGACCGACGGCCGCGACGTGGCCCCGCAATCCGCGATGGATTTCGTGACCGCGCTGGAGGCCGACCTGCCGCAGGGCGCGCGGATCGGCACCGTGATCGGGCGCTATTTCATCATGGACCGCGACAACCGGTGGGACCGGGTCGAACGCGCCTTCCGCGCGATCACCACGGGCGAGGGCGAGGATGCGGGCAGCGCCCAGGAAGCCGTCGCCGCCGCCTATGACCGCGACGAGACCGACGAGTTCATCACCCCCTTCGTCATCGACGGCTTCAACGGCGCGCTGGACGGGGACGGGTTCTTCTGCCTGAACTTCCGCGCCGACCGCGCCCGAGAGATCCTGAGCACGCTGGCCGATCCCGATTTCGCGGAATTCGACGTCTCGGCCCGGCCCGAATGGGCGCAGGTGCTGGGCATGGTCGATTACAGCCAGGATCACGACCGCTTCATGAAGACGGTCTTTCCCAAGAAGCAGGTCGTCAACACGCTTGGCGCCTGGGTCGCGTCCAAGGGCCTGCGCCAGTTCCGCCTGGCCGAGACCGAGAAATACCCCCATGTCACCTTCTTCCTGAACGGCGGCAAGGAAACCCCCGAACCGGGCGAGGATCGCCACATGGCCCCCAGCCCGAAGGTCGCCACCTATGACCTGCAACCCGAGATGTCGGCCGCCGAGGTCTCCGAGAAGCTGGCCTGGGGCATCGACCAAGGCTATGACCTGATCGTCGTGAACTTCGCCAATCCCGACATGGTGGGTCATACGGGCAGCCTCTCCGCCGCCGCGCGCGCCTGCGAGGCGGTCGATCAGGGCCTGGGCATGATGCTGGAGGCGCTGGACCGCACGGGCGGTGCCGCCGTCATCTGCGCCGATCACGGCAATTGCGAAACCATGGTCGATCCCGACAGCGGCGGGCCCCATACCGCGCACACGCTGAACCCGGTGCCCGTCATCGTCTATGGCGCGGCGCCCGGGATCTCGGTCCGCGACGGGCGGCTGGCCGATCTGGCGCCGACCGTGCTGGACCTGATGGGGCTGGACCTGCCGCCCGAGATGACCGGGGAAAGCCTGATTTCCGAATGAAGCCCCTTCTTGCACTGACGCTGGCCGTCGCGCTTGGCCTCGGGTCGGGGGCGATGGCGCAGACCGCATCCCAGGCTGTCGACGATGCCGAAGAGGCCGCGGCCCTGCTGCGGGCCGCCGTGGCCGAGCTGCCCAAGGCGGTCGAGGCCGACGACCAGGTCGTCGCCATGACCGACGTGATCCGCGCCTACGAGCTGGGGCTGTCCGCCCTGCGCGGGGGCCTGCGGCAGGCCAGCCTGCGCGAGGCCGAGCTGCGCGACCGTTTCGAGGCGCAGCGCGGCCAGCTGAGCCGCGTCCTGGGGGCCATGACCTCGATGCAGGACAGCCCCGAAAGCGCGATGCTGCTGCATCCGGCGGGCGCGCTGGCCAATGCGCGGTCCGCCATGATCCTGTCGGACGTGACGCCGGGCCTGCGCGCCCAGGCCGAGGATCTGCAGACCGACCTGGACGAGATCGCGACCGTGCGCGAATTGCAGGCCAACGCGGCGGGGATGCTGGAGACGGGCCTCGCCTCGGTCCAGGAGGCACGCCGCCTGCTGGTCAGCGCCTCGGGGGATCGCAGTTCGATGCCCGCGCGATATGGCGAGGATCCGGCCGAGCTGAGCGCCCTGCAGGAGGCGGCGGCCACGCTGGACGAGTTCGCGTCGGGCATCGCGCGGATGGAGACCGATATCGGCGCGCCGATGGAGGATTTCGAGGGCGCGCAGGGCAGCCTGCGCCTGCCGGCCATCGGGACCATCCTGCGCACCTATGACGAACCCGACGCCGCGGGCGTCAGCCGTCCGGGCTGGGTCATCGCCACCGCGCCCGCCGCGCTGGTCCAGACGCCCTGGCCCGCCACGATCCGCTATCGCGGGCCCTTCCTCGATTACGGCAATGTGATGATCGTCGAGCCCGCGCGTGGCTATCTTCTGATATTCGCGGGCCTGTCGCAGGTCTTCGGAGAGGTGGGCGACGTGCTCAAGGCCGGGGACCCGGTCGGGCTGATGGGCGGGTCGGAAGCGCCCGCACAGGAATTCGGGTCGCAATTCGTGGCCGATGCCAAGGAGGGCGGCGCCGCAGGCCGCAGCGAGACGCTGTACCTGGAACTGCGCCGCGGAAACGAAACGCTGGACCCGGCGGAGTGGTTCGTGCTGAATCCCATCGTCGAGCCGCAACAGGACTGAGGCAAGGAAAGGCCGCATGAGACATTATCTGATCGCAGGGGTTGGGGGCGTGCTGGCAGGGTTCCTTGCGACCACCCAGATCGCCGCACCCCTTCTGGCGCAGGAAACCGACAGCGGCAGCTCGATCTACGAGCAGCTGGAACTGTTCGGCAACGTCTTCGAGAGGATCCGCGCGGATTACGTCGAGGTCCCCGACGACAAGGCCCTGATCGAGGCTGCGATCAACGGCATGCTCACCTCGCTGGACCCGCATTCGGGCTTCCTTGCGGCCGACGATTACAGCGACATGCAGACCCAGACGCGCGGCAGCTTCGGCGGCCTGGGCATCGAGGTCAGCCAGGAAGACGGCATGGTCAAGGTCGTGTCGCCCATCGACGACACCCCCGCCGCCGAGGCGGGCGTGCAGTCGGGCGACCTGATCACGCATGTGGACGGCGAATCGCTGCTGGGTCTGACCCTGGACGAGGCCGTCGACATGATGCGCGGCCCCGTCGGGTCCGAGATCACGGTGACCATCCTGCGCGAGGGCCGGACCGAGCCGTTCGACCTGACCATGACGCGCGACACGATCAAGCTGACCGTCGTGCGGTCGCGGGTCGAGGGCCATGCCGTCGTGCTGCGCGTGTCCACCTTTAACGACGAGACCTATGACACGCTGGAGGCCGAGCTGACCAAGGCGGTCGAGGAAGCGGGCGGGATCGACAAGGTCACGGGCTTCGTGCTCGACCTGCGCAACAATCCGGGCGGCCTGCTGAACCAGGCGATCAGCGTGTCGGATGCCTTCCTCGATGCCGGAGAGATCGTCAGCACCCGCGGCCGCCTGCCCGAAGAGAGCGAGCGCTGGAACGCCGAGGATGGCGATCTGGCCGAGGGCAAGCCGATGGTCGTGCTGATCAACGGCGGGTCTGCCAGCGCGTCGGAAATCGTGACCGGCGCATTGCAGGATCACCGCCGCGCCATCGTCGTGGGCGAGAAGTCCTTCGGCAAGGGCAGCGTCCAGACCGTCATGCCCGTGACCGCCGAAAGCGCGATCCGCCTGACCACGGCGCGCTACTACACGCCGTCGGGCCGCTCGATCCAGGCCTTGGGCATCCAGCCCGACATCCTGGTCGCCCAGCCCAGCCCCCGCCCCGAGGAAGAGGACGAGAGCCTGACCGAGAGCAGCTTCGGCCGGTCCGAGGCCGATCTGCGCGGCGCGCTTGGCAACGACATCAGCGACGAGGAGCGTCAGCAGATGGAGGAGGAGGCCGCCGAGGTCGAGGCCACCGCCGCCCTGCGCGACGAGGATTACCAGCTGGCCTATGCGGTCGACATCCTCAAGGGTCTGGCCGCCGTCAGCTTCAGCGCCGGACAGGTTCCGGACGATGCGACCCCCGCCGCCACGGGCGAGGGCAGCGCGGATGCCGATGGCTGACATGACCGAGGAACGGCTTGGCCCCGGCGGGCTGCCCTATCGCCCCTGCGCGGGGGTGGTGCTGATCGACGATCGCGGCATGATCTTTGCCGGACAGCGGCTGGACCGCCCCGGCGCGTGGCAGATGCCGCAGGGCGGGATCGATCCCGGTGAGACCCCGCAAGAGGCTGCGCTGCGCGAGCTGGTCGAGGAGACGGGCGTGTCGACCGACCTGGTCGAGGTTCTGGACCAGACGCCGGACTGGGTGTTCTACGATCTGCCCGAGGACCTGCTGGGCCGCGCCTGGAAGGGCCGCTTCGGTGGCCAGCGCCAGATCTGGCTGCTGCTGCGTTTCCGCGGGACCGATGCCGATATCCGCATCGACACGGATCACCCGGAATTCGACAGCTGGCAATGGATGAGCAGGGCGGACCTTCTGGACAGCATCGTGCCCTTCAAGCGGCAGGTCTATGCCGAGGTGCTGGACGCGTTCCGCGACCGGCTGGCCTGAATGAAAGACGGGCCCCGCGATCTGCGGGGCCCGAGTTTGCGATCACGACTTCTTCTGGCGAATGCCTTCGTTCTTGCAGAGGGTATCGGCGGCTTCGACGCTCAGGGCATCGGGACGAGAGATCGAGCGATCCCAGTCCGTCAGTCCCTTGGTATAAAGCTGGCAGGTCACGGGTCCCTGCGGGGTATCAATCGTTACAGGAGCGGTTTCGAATTGCTTGGGCGAACAGGCGGCCAATGCGCCCGCTGCCACGACCGAGAAAATTGCGATCTTGTTCACTGTCTAACCTCCGAACCCCTTAACATGGGGCAGTTAAATCACGTTCGGGTTGCATTCGCATCCGATCGAAAGGATATGCGGCAAGCAATCGGGATAGGTCGCAGCACCCAAAGGCTACGCCCTGTCGCCCGATTGTCTGCCCCAGCCATCTTCGAAGATCAGGCTGTCGAGGTCCAGCCGTTCCGCCCAGCCGCGCGCCTGAAGCTCGGGTTCCCGGTACAGTTCGCGGACATGGCCGATGCAAAGATAGGCAACCGGAACAACATGTTCGGGCAGGCCCAGCAGCGCGCGCAGGTCGTCCTGCCGGAAGATGCTGACCCAGCCGACGCCGATCCCCTCGGCGCGGGCGGCCAGCCACAGGTTCTGCACCGCGCAGACGGTGGAGTAGAGATCGGTGTCCAGATCATGCGTCCGGCCCAGCACATCGGGACCGCCCCGCGTCCGGTCGCAGGTGATGCACAGGTTCAGCGGCGCATCGAGGATGCCTTCCAGTTTCAACGAGGAGTAGAGTGGCTTGCGGTCGGGGAACCGGGCGGCGGCCTCGGAATTGGCGGTGCCGAAGGCGTCGTGCACGCGCCTGCGCAGGTCGGGGTCGCGGATCAGGATGAAGTTCCAGGGCTGCGACAGGCCGACCGAGGGCGCGTCATGGGCCGCCTGCAGCAGGCGGCGCAGGGTCGCGTCGTCGATCGGGTCGGGCAGGAACTGGCCGCGCACGTCGCGGCGCTGGCGGATCGCGCGATATACCGCCGCGCGATCCGATTGCGGGAACGGCCCCGCCGGGGCAGGGCCGTCGCCTGTCATTTGCGCAGCTGGTCCAGCAGGATCGAGGTCGGATACCCGTCGGGCGTCGCGCCGATGGAACGCTGGAACGCCGCGACGGCCTCCATCGTGCCCGAACCGAACAGGCCGTCGATCTCGCCGTCGTAGAAGCCGCGCTGGCGCAGGCGGACCTGGATCTCCTCGCGCTCGGAGGTGGACAGCGGACGGTCGTTGCGCGGCCATGCGCCCTGGATGTTCGACCGGCCCGCGATGCGTTCGCCCAGGAAGGCCACGCCAAGCGCATAATTGTCCGAGTTGTTGTAGCGCAGGATCGACCGGAAGTTGTCGAGGATCAGGAAGGCCGGACCCCGTGCGCCCGCCGGCATGATGATCGAACCGTTGCCCGAGGGCAGCGCGCCGCCGCCGATGCGGCGAACGCCCTGCGCGGCCCAGTCGCCGCGGCGGGTGCCCTTGCCGATCAGGCCCATGTTGAAGCCCGGCGGCAGCTGCACCTCGGCGCCCCAGGGCTGACCCGGCTGCCAGCCGTTGCGGCGAAGATAGTTGGCGGTCGATGCCAGCGCGTCGCTCGGGTCGTCGGACCAGATGTCGCGGCGACCGTCGCCCGTGAAATCGACGGCATAGTCCAGATACGAGGTCGGCATGAACTGGGTATGGCCCATCGCGCCCGCCCAGGACCCCAGCATGTGCTCGGGGTCGGTATCGCCCGCCTGCAGGATCTTCAGCGCGGCGATCAGCTGGTTCTGGAACATCTCGCCGCGGCGGCCGTCATAGGCCAGCGTGGTCAGCGAGGGGATGATCTGCATCTTGCCGCGGTTCGCGCCGAAGTTCGATTCCATCCCCCAGACGGCCAGCACGATCTCTCGCGGGACGCCATAGCGGGATTCGATCGCCGACAGGGTGCGCGACAGCTGGGCGTTCTTCTCTCGGCCCGTCTGGATGCGGGAATCCGACACGGCGCTGTCCAGGTACAGCCAGACCGGACGCGAGAATTCGGCCTGCTTGCGGTCCAGCCGGATCACGTCGGGATTGTAGCGCGCGATCCGCATGGCGCGGTCATAGGTCGAGGCCGAGATCCCCGAGGACAGCGCGCGGGGGCGGAAGCTCTGGACGAAGTTCTGCAGGCCGGCCTCGTCGCCGGGGCTGGCGGCGGGGATGGGGCTGGGCTGGACGCTGCTTGCCGGGCTGCCGACCGCCATGGGCGAGCGGCTGACCGGCCCCGCGCAGGAGGCCAGCGCCGCGATCATGGCGGTGGACAGGAAAAGACGTTGGATGCTCATCGGGTGTCGCCTGTTCGTTGACTGCTTCATTGGTTTTTGAAGAAGTCTAGCGAATCCGTGAGCCGTTGGATAGGGCGCAGCGCGTGATCAGACGTCGCGGGGATCGCCCTTCGCGCCGGGGAAATAGGGCTGCATCTGCGCGATCACGACGGAATCGTCGTCCAGCGCGCGCTGCATCAGCTCGCGTTCCTCGGGGCCGATCTCGTGGCCCTCTTCCTCGCGGTCCTCGGCGGTGCCGTGGCCCGACACGTCGAGGGGCGCAAGGCCCGCCTCCTTCAGGATGGCGACGGTCTCGCGGACGGCCTCGGCCTCGTCGCGGGCGGGGGTATAGCACAGCAGCGCCGCGCCCTCGCAGCCCTCGGGCAGGCCGTCATCCTGTTTGCGGCCGACCTCGACCAGAAGCGTATAGACCTGCATGGGACGCACCTTTCCTGACTTGCGTTCAGCGCGTGGGGAAACATGATGCGCGCCGAAGCGCAACCCCGCCCGGCGATCCCTGCTGAAACGGTTTCGCCACCGGGGCGTTGTTGCCGGGCACAGCGAAAGGACCTTTGCGATGACCCAACCGATGATGACCTTCAACGACGGCAACCGCATGCCCCAGCTGGGGGCCGGTGTGTTCCAGATCGCGAATGACGACACGGCGGGCGTGGTCGATGCCGCGCTGCGGACCGGATACCGCCTGATCGACGGCGCCGCCGCCTATAACAACGAACGCGGCATGGGCGAGGGGATCCGCAATTCCGGCGTCCCGCGCGATGAGATATTCGTCACCTCGAAGCTGTGGAACGACGCGCATGGCCATGACGCCGCGCTGCGCGCCTTCGACCAGACGATGGAGCGCACGGGGCTGGATTACCTGGACCTGTACCTGATCCACTGGCCGCTGCCCAAGCTGGACAAGTATGTCGAGACATGGAAGGTGCTGATCCGCCTGCGTGACGAGGGCCGCATCCGCTCGATCGGGGTGGCGAATTTCCACGAACCGCATCTGAAGCGCATCATCGACGAGACGGGCGTGACCCCGGCGCTGAACCAGATCGAGATCCACCCCTCGTTGAACCAGCCCGAGATGCGCGCCGTGAACAAGCGCTTCGGCATCGTCACCCAGAGCTGGACCCCGCTTGGCCGTGGCGACAGCTTCGAGGCCGCGCCCGTCAAGGCCGCCGCCGACCGCACCGGTCGCAGCGTCGCGCAGGTGATCCTGCGCTGGCATATCCAGCACGGCCTGTCGGTGATCCCGAAATCCGAACAGGAGAAGCGCCTGGCCGAGAATTTCGACGTGCTGGGCTTCGAGCTGACCGCCGACGAGATGGCGGCCATCGACAAGCTGGAGAACGACCACCGCACCGGCCCGCACCCCGACGAGTTCGACTATCGCGAGCCGCTCTGATCCAGCAGGCGGTTCATCAGGGGGCTGTCCGGTCGGGTCAGCCCCTCGATCACGTCGAAATGGTGGCGACCGGGGTCGATGACGCATTCGGTCGCCGCACCAAGCCCCGCCCATGCATCCGCCAGCAGCCGCGCCTGGCGGATGAACTCGGGCCGCTCGGCCCCGCCGACCCATGTGGTGACGGGCAGGGGCAGGGGCGTCAGCAGCGCGGGGCTTTCGGACAGCGCCTCGGACGGGTCGATGTTCAGCGTCTCGTTCATCGCGGTCCGCATCAGCGGGCGCAGATCCGACAGAGGAGAGATCGGCACGCAGGCCGTGACCCGCGCGGCCACCTCGCGGGGCAGCACGCCCTCGCAGACCATGCGCGCCGCAAGATGTCCGCCCGCCGAATGTCCGGTGATGGCGATGGGGCCGTCCACGCCCGCACCCGCGATGGCCTGCGCCACCTGCCGCGTCATCTGCGCGATCCGCGCCTTGGGGGCCAGCTCGTATCGCGGCATCAGGCAGGCCCAGCCACGCGCCAGCGCCCCGGTGGCAAGATGCGACCAGTCGCGTGGCCCGAACCGCATCCAGTAGCCGCCATGGATGAAGACCATCAACCCCTTGGGATCGTCCGGCAGGAACAGGTCGCCCGCGCTTTCGACGGGCGGATGCAGGTCGCGAAACGCCTGCGCTGCCGCCGTCCAGCGGGGCGGGTAATCCGCCGCCCCCGCGATATGCGCGCCATTGGCATAGGCGTCGTCCCAATCCGTCACCCGGTACAGCATCGCGTTCCCCCCTGTCGCGCAAACATTTCCGCTGCTAGCGTCCGCCGCAAGAGGGGGAAAAGACCATGACCGATTTCGATGCGACGCGCCGCGCGTTCCACCTGCCCGAAGGGGTGACCTATCTGGACGGGAACTCGTTGGGGCCGATGCCGCGCGTCGCGGCCGACCGCGTGGCCGCGATGATGTCCGACGAATGGTCGCAGATGCTGATCACGGGCTGGAACCGTGCGGGCTGGTATCGCCAGCCGCGCGATGTGGGCGACCGCATCGCACGGCTGATCGGCGCGGGCGCGGGGCAGGTCGTCATGGGCGACACGCTGTCGATCAAGGTCTTCCAGGCGCTGAGCGCGGCGCTGGCGATGCGCCCCGACCGGCGGGTGATCCTGTCGGACAGCGGGAATTTCCCCTCGGATCTCTATGTCGCCGAAGGGGTGGCGCGGGCGATGGGCGCGACCCTGCGCGTCGTCGCCCCCGAGGAGGTGGCGGCAGCGATCGGCGACGACATCGCGGTCCTGATGCTGACCGAGGTGGATTACCGCACCGGGCGTCGCCACGACATGGCGGACCTGACCGCGCGGGCGCATCGGGCGGGGGCGCTGACGGTCTGGGACCTTGCGCATTCGGCGGGGGCGGTCGATCTGGACCTGATCGGCGCGGATGCCGATTTCGCGGTCGGCTGCACCTACAAGTACCTGAATGGCGGGCCGGGGGCGCCGGCCTTCATCTGGACGCGGCCCGATCTGGCCGATGCCGCCCAGCCGATCCTGCAGGGCTGGATGGGGCATGAACGCCCCTTCGCCTTCGACGCCTCCTATGCCCCCGCCCCGGGGATCGAGCGGATGCGCGTCGGCACGCCCCCCGTCATCGCGCTGGCGGCGCTGGATGCGGCGCTGGACGTCTGGGACGGCGTGTCGATGGCCGATCTGCGCGCGCGGTCGATCCGGCTGACCGAAGCCTTCATCGCCGGGGTCGAGGCCGAATGTCCCGGACTGGTGCTGCATTCCCCGCGCGACCCCAGCCTGCGCGGATCGCAGGTGGGCTTCCGCCACCCGCAGGCATACGCGGTGATGCAGGCGCTGATCGCCGAAGGGGTGATCGGCGATTTCCGCGCCCCCGACGTGCTGCGCTTCGGCTTCGCGCCGCTCTATAACGACATGGACGATGTTGCCCGCGCGGTGGCGGTGCTTGCCCGGATATTGCGCGATGGCAGCTGGGACAGGCCGGATTTCCACCACAGGGCCGCGGTGACCTGACGGCGGGGGGCTTCCCATCGCCCGGATTTGGTTCCAGACATGGGGCCTATGCCGCCCTGAAGGTACGGACCCTTGCTGACAAGAACCATTCTGGCCGCGCTTCTTGCCGCGGCGACGGGACATGCCGCGCATGCGCAGGACGATGACGCGATCCGCGTGCGCATCGTCACCGCCGAGACCCGGCCCCTGACCATCGACATGCAGCTGACCGGCACGATCGAGGCCGTGGACAGCATCGCCCTCGGCTTCCGGCAGGGCGGTCGCGTGACCGAGGTGTCGGTCTCCGAGGGCGATCGCGTGAAGGCGGGGCAGGCGCTGGCGCGCGTGAACTCGGTCCAGCAGGACCAGGCGCTGAACGTCGCCGAGGCCGGCCTGACCGCCGCCCGCGCGGGCGAGGAGCAGGCCCGCCAGGCCAGCGAACGCGCCAGCGCCATGCTGTCGCGCGGGGTGGGCACGCGCGCGGCCCGCGACCAGGCCGAGCAGGCGCTCTCGCAGGCGCAGGGTGCGCGCGAACAGGCCGAGGCCCAGGTCGAGCAGGCCCGCCGCGCGCTGGAGGATACCGTGCTGACCGCCCCCGAGGATGCGGTCGTCACCTCGAAGGACATGGCGCCGGGGCAGGTGGTCGCCGCCGCGCAGCCGGTGCTGGGGCTTGCCACGCTGAACGGGCTCGAGGCCGTGTTCCACGTCGCCGACGATCCGCTGCTGGCCGACATGCAGGGCCAGTCCGTCCGGCTGGAGACGCTGGATGTCAGCCGCCCCGACATGACGGGCCGCGTGATCGAGGTCGCGCCCCTGGTCGATCCCGAGACCGGCACGGTGACGCTGCGGGTGCGGATCGACGACATGCCCGCCAGCACGGTGTCGCTGCTGGGGGCCTCGGTGCGGGGGCATCTGGACGTGGTGCGCGACGATGGCGTCGTCGTCCCCTGGGCCGCGCTGATGCGGCAGGGCGAGGGGCCGGCCATCTGGACCGTGGACGACGAGGACCGTGTGGCCCTGACCCCGGTCCGGATCGCGCATTTCTCGGACGGGGCGATCTATGTCTCGGAGGGGTTGGCGGACGGGCAGCGTGTCGTGGGCGAAGGCTCTCAGCTGCTCTATCCGGGGCGCAGGGTGCGCGCCGCCGAGGAGGGCGTGGAATGAGACATGCGATGATCCTTCTGGCCGCGCTTGCGGTCGCGACCCCGGCGGCGGCGCTGCAGCTGCCCGAATGGCTGGTGGGCAAGCCCGAGGCCCAGGAGGCCGGGCCGCCGCGTCCCGTCGTCAGCGTCCTTGTCGAGGACGGCCATGCCGATGACGGCTGGATCCCCGGCCTGATCCAGTCGCGCAACCAGGTGCAGATGGGCTTTCAGACATTGGGCCGCATGACCGAACGCCGGGTCGATCTGGGTGACCGGGTCGCCGCGGGCGACGTGCTGGCGCTGCTGTCGACCGAGGATCTTGCCGCGAACACCCGCGCAGCACGCGCCGCCGTGCAGGCCGCCGAGGTGCAGGAACGCACCGCCGCCGCCACGCTGGAACGGACGCAGGCGCTGGCCCGCCGCAACGTCGCCTCGAACGCGCAGCTGGAACAGGCCCAGCAGGCCGCGACCGCCGCGACCGCCGCGGTCGAGCAGGCCCGCTCGGAACTGCTGCAGGCCGAGGATGCCGAAGGATTCGCCCGCATGACCGCGCCCTTCGACGGCGTGATCAGCGCCGTCTACGAGACGCCGGGCACGGTCGTCGGTGCGGGCTCTCCGGTGCTGCAACTGTCGGGGGGGCAGGAAATCGAGGCGGTGATCGACCTGCCCGAGCAGTCGTTGATCGGCGTCGCGCCGGGGGCGCATTTCACCATCTGGCACCGGAACGACCCGGATCTGCAGGTCACCGCCGTCCTTGACCGGATCGATCCGGTCGCCGACAGCGCGACCCGGACCCGCCGCCTGTACCTGGCGCTGCCGCAGGACGAGCCCTTCCGGCTGGGTGCGCTTGTGCGCGTGCGCTTCGGCACCGCCGATGCGCCCATGTTGTCGCTGCCCATCGAGGCGCTGATCGACGACGATTCCGGGCGCTTCGTCTGGCGCGTGGACCGCGAGGGCCGCGATGCCCATGTGACCCGCGTCGAGGTCGAGGCCGCCGCCCCCTATCGCGGGCGCGTCTCGATCACCTCGGGGCTGGAGGCGGGCGACGAGATCGTCGTCCGTGGCGTGAATTCCCTGGCCGAAGGCCAGGCCGTGGCCCGGAGGCTGGAGCCGTGAACCGTTTCAACCTGTCGGACTGGGCGCTGCACCATCGCAGCTTCGTGTGGTTCCTGCTGATCGTGTCGATGATCGCGGGGGCCATCAGCTATGGCAATCTGGGCCGCGAGGAGGACCCGAACTTCACCATCAAGACGATGATCATCGGCGCGGCCCTGCCGGGTGCCACCATCGACGAGACGCTGAAGCAGGTCACCACCCGCATCGAGACCAAGCTGGAGGAACTGGACGACCTGGACTTCACCCGCTCGGTCACCACGCCGGGGCAGGCGGTCGTCTATGTGGAACTGGATCCGACCACGCGCGGCGATGCCGTGCCCGACGCCTGGAAGCGCGTCCGCGAGATGATGTCCGACATCCGCGCCGATTTCCCGCAGGAATTCGCGGGCTTCCAGTTCAACGACAATTTCGGCGACGTCTATGGCAACATCTATGCCTTCACCGCCGACGGCTTCAGCCCGCGCGAGCTGCGCGACCGGGTCGAGGATATCCGCAAGCAGGTGACCGCGCTGGACGATGCCGGCAAGGTCGAGCTGCTGGGCGAGCAGGACGAGCAGGTCTTCCTGGAATTCTCGGCCGCGCGGCTGGCATCGCTGGGCCTTGGCCAGCAGCAGGTCATCGCGACGCTGGCGCAGCAGAACGCCATCTCTCCGTCGGGGGTGATCGAGGTCGGCCCCGAGCGTGTCCTGGTGCGCGTGGGCGGCCAGTTCGAGGACGCCGAATCCATCGAGGCCGTGAACCTGCGCGTGGGCGAGCGGTTCTTCAACGTGGGCGACGTGGCCAATGTCCGTCGCGGATACAGCGATCCCCCGGATTCGCTGTTCCGCTATCGCGGGCAGGATGCCATCGGCCTTCAGATCGGCATGCGCGAGGGGGGCAACATCCTCGAATTCGGCAAGGATCTGGACGCCCTGATGGACGGCGTCGCCGCCGATCTGCCCGTCGGCATCGAGATGTCGAAATTCGCCGACCAGCCCCATGTGGTCGAGGATGCGGTCGGCCATTTCGTCAAGGCCCTGGCCGAGGCGGTCATCATCGTCCTGATCGTCAGCTTCGTCAGCCTCGGCTTCCGCGCGGGCTTCGTCGTGACGCTGACCATCCCGCTGGTGCTGGCGATCACCTTCGTGATCCTCGACCTCTACGGGATCACGCTGCAGCGGATCTCGCTCGGGGCGCTGATCATCGCCCTGGGGCTGTTGGTCGATGACGCGATGATCGCGATCGAGACGATGATCTCGCGGCTGGAGGTGGGCGAGAACCTGGGCGCGGCCGCAAGCTATGCCTGGAAATCCATCGCGTTCCCCATGCTGACCGGCACGCTGGTCACCGTCGCGGGCTTCATCCCGATCGGGCTGAACAGTTCGGCGGCGGGGGAATTCACCTTCTCGCTGTTCGTGGTGATCGCGGTGTCGCTGCTGATCTCGTGGATCGTGGCCGTGCTGTTCGCGCCGCTTCTGGGCGTGACCTTCCTGTCCGAGAAGATGGGCCATCACGACCACCAGCCGGGCCGCCTGCGCTTGGGCTTCCACCGCCTGCTGCGCGGCGCGATGCGCGCCAAGTGGCTGACCGTCGCGGTGACCTTCGGCCTGTTCATCGTCTCGGTCTGGGGCATGCGCTTCGTCGAACAGCAGTTCTTCCCGACCTCGGACCGGACCGAGGTGATCGTGGACGTGACCGAACGCCAGAACGCGTCCATCGCGCGCACCCGCGCCGACATGGACCGTATCGAGGCGACGCTGGCCGGGGACGAGGATGTCAGCTTCTGGACGTCCCATGTGGGCGAGGGGGCGCCGCGATTCATCCTGTCAATGGACGTGCCGACGCCCGGCCCGCATATGGGCCAGATCGTCATCCAGACCCCCGATCTTGCGGCCCGCGACCGGGTCAAGGACCGCCTGAACCGGCTGGCGCGCGAGCAGTTCCCGGGCGTCGACATCTACGTCAAGAACCTCGAGATCGGGCCGCCGGTCGGCAAGCCGGTGCAGTATCGCGTCTCCGCGCCCGACGCGGACGATGCGCGCGACGCGGCGCGCGGCCTGGCGACGGTGCTGTCGGACGAGCCGCGCCTGCGCGACATCGCGCTGGACTGGAACGAGCCCGCCCGCGTCGTGCGGCTGGAGGTCGACCAGGACCAGGCCCGCAGGCTGGGGGTGACCAGCGCCGACATCTCGGATGCGCTGTCGGGCCTGTTCAGCGGGGTGGGGATCACCGCGCTGCGCGACGACATCTACCTGATCGACGTGATCGCGCGGGGACAGGCATCGGACCGCAGCAGCATCGATTCGGTGCGGAACCTGCAGCTGAACCTGGCCGATGGGCGGACGATCCCGCTCTCGGCGCTGGTCTCGCTGGAATACGGCTCCGAACAGCCGCTGATCATGCAGCGCGACGGGTTGCCCACGGTGACCGTGCTGGCGGCCATCGCGACCGCCGACCAGCCCGCCACGCTGGTGACGGCGCTGGCCGATCGGGTGGCCGAATACCAGGCGGGCCTTCCGCCCTCGGTCAGGGTCGAGGTGGGCGGCACGGTCGAAAGCTCGGCCGACAGCCAGGAACCCATCGCGGCCGTGGTGCCGGTCATGCTGCTGGTCATGGCCTTCCTGGTCATGGTCCAGATGCAGAGCTTCCGCCTGTCGCTGATCGTCTTTGCCGCCGCCCCCCTGGGCCTGATCGGCGTGGTGGCGGTGCTGGTGCCCTTCGGCGTGCCGATGGGCTTCGTCGCGATCCTGGGGATCCTGGCGCTGGTCGGCATCCTGATCCGCAACTCGGTCATCCTGGTCCACGAGATCCAGGAACTGCTGCATCAGGGCCGCAGCCGGTGGGATGCCGTGTTCGAGGCGTCCGACAGCCGCGCGCGCCCGATTCTGCTGACCGCCGCCGCGGCCTCGCTGGCGCTGATCCCGATCTCTCGGCAGGTGTTCTGGGGGCCGATGGCCTTCGCGATGATGGGCGGCATCATCGCCGGCACGCTGATCACGCTGGTCTTCGTGCCCGCGCTGTACTGCGTGGTCTTCGGGGTGAAGCCGCCGCGCTGAGCATTCCTGCCCAAGGTTCGGCGCGGCAGGGCGCGCGCCGAACCTGATTACGCCGCCATCATGCCCCCCTGCCTGTTCGCTACATCGTGCAACCCCGATTCCCTTCCGGGGAATCGGACCGCATTCTTGCGGGAATAAATGGCGCGATAAGGTATTAAATTAATGAACATCCATTTAATTATCCTGCGCATAGTGAAATTACATAAACCTTAGGTAGAAATTACCAATTTATTTTACCTCGATATAGTATTAACAGCATACATATAATTTAATAATATTCTTGATTAATTACTAATGAGGAGTAACTTTAATTCGAGGCGGCGAATAAGTCGCTTCCAGGGGGAGGGATCTCGGAAAGGTCCTTTTTGGCTTAATGCGGGCAAAATGCCCGATGTAACGAGGAGTGGAGAAATGAAGAAAATGATGATCGCAGTTATCGCAGCGACCGCTTTCGGCGGCGCGGCTTCGGCTCAGACCGTTCTGGGCACGGGCACCTGGTCGGGATCCGAAAGCGGAACCATGTATTCCGGTTCCTCCAGCGCCGGCACCTTCGGCGGCGTTTCGAGCGGTTCGAACGCGACGTCGATGGGCCTCAGCTCGACCGGTTCGGCGGTGGCAACCACGAGCCTGGGGTTTGGTGGTGCAGTGTCGGGTACGACAACTGCCACCACTGCTACCGGCGCGGCTGGCAATACCTCGACGACCAGTTCGTTCGGCTTCGGCGGTGCCCTGGGTTCCGGGAGCTACAGCGGCGGGAATGGTAGCAGCGCGGGCGGCTTCGGCGGCTTCGGCACGTCGTTCTGAGCGACATGACACCACTCCGGGCCGCATTCGCGTGGCCCGGAGCAATATGCCTTCAACCCGTGCTGAATATGTAATTCAGCGCTTTAACCAATTTACGTTTCAAGAGGGGGGAGTAAGTCATGTGTCACGAAAAAAGAATAACCATGATCGCGGTTGCGGCTATGGCGGCTATGGTCACCATCGGGTGGCCTTATGCGGTTAATGCGCAATCTTCCGAAAGCGGCGCGAATTCCAGCTCGTCGAGCTCGACCGATGTCGAGAGCGCGGCATCCGCAAATGCGTCGGGCGGCAATTCGAATGCGCAGATATATCTGGATCAGCGCGGTCCGTCGTCGCTGAGCACGCAGCACAGTTACAGCGGCAAATACACGGTCAGATCCGCGCCTTCGGTCCAGCCGCCCTCGATGGGGTCGGGACATCCGTGCGCCTTGGGGGGAAGCATAGGCATATCGCTGATCGGCGGCGGCGCGGCGGCAGGTCTGAACCGGGTCGATGACGCGTGCCTTCTGGCACAGATGGGTCAGGGGCAAGCCGCGCTGATTATGATCGCGCGGCGCGACGAAGAGGCCTGCAAGGCCCTGCGCCAGGTCGGAACGATCCCGGCGACCAGCCAATGTTCCCGCTCGGAGCGCGTGCGGCGGACAAATTCGTTGGCGGCAGCCAGCCGGGCGGCGCCGACGCCCGCGCCTGCCGCAGCACAGACCGTGTCCATCGCGCGTTACGTCAGCTGCTCGCGGCGCGCGGACGATCGCATCGTCGCACGCAAGCGTTCGGGGGCGCCATTCAGCGACGAGCAGGTCGCCGCATTCTGCAGAACGCAGTTGGCACGCTGACGGGAAAGTTGCTGCCATGACAACGGGAGGGGACATCGCCCCCTCCTCGTCTTCGTGTTCACTCGGCCGCTTCGCGCTTGGGCAGCACCCAGTCGGGGCGGGGGAAGTGGCAGGTATAGCCGTTCGGGAACCGCTCCAAGTAATCCTGGTGCTCGGGCTCGGCCTCCCAGAAGTCGCCCACCGGCTCCACCTCGGTCACGACCTTGCCCGGCCAGAGGCTCGACGCCTCGACATCCGCGATCGTGTCCAGCACCACCAGCCGCTGTTCCTCGGAGACGTAGTAGATCGCCGAGCGATAGCTCATCCCGATATCGTTGCCCTGCCGGTTCGGCGTGGTCGGATCGTGGATCTGGAAGAAGAACTCCAGCAGGTGGCGATAGGTGGTCATGTCGGGATCGAAGACGATCTCGATGGCCTCGGCATGGGTGCCGTGATTGCGATAGGTCGCGTTCGGGACGTCGCCGCCCGAATACCCCACGCGGGTCGACAGCACGCCCGGCAGCTTGCGGATCAGATCCTGCATGCCCCAGAAGCAGCCACCCGCCAGAACCGCGCGCTCAGCCATGGGTCACCTCGCCGACCTGATCCAGGTATTCGCCGTAGCCCTCAGCCTCCATCCGGTCCTTCGGCACGAACCGCAACGATGCTGAGTTGATGCAGTAGCGCAGACCGCCCGCCTCGCGCGGGCCGTCGGGAAAGACGTGGCCCAGATGGCTGTCGCCATGCTTCGAACGGACCTCGACCCGGACCATCCCGTGCGAGGCGTCGTGATGCTCGGTCACGTTCTGCTCGATCGGCTTGGTGAAGGCGGGCCAGCCGCAGCCGGAATTGTACTTCGCCCCCGACGCGAACAGCGGTTCGCCCGACACGATGTCGACATAGATGCCGGGTTCGAAATGGTGGTCGTATTCGCCGGTGAAGGCCCGTTCGGTGCCGTTTTCCTGCGTGACGCGATACTGCTCGGGCGTCAGCCTGTCGATCGCGTCCTGCGATTTCTCGTATGCCAATTGATCCTCCGGGAAATGGGGTGGCTTCCGTGCCCACATATGGGCATTGCCACCCCGCTTCGCAAAGGTTCAGGCCATGATGTCGCGACGGGCCGCGTCGTATTCGCGGGCCAGCCGGTCGACCAGCGAGGCCACGGGACCGACCGACTTGACCGCGCCGATGCCCTGGCCCGCGCCCCAGATCTGGCTCCAGGCCTTGGGTTTCGAGGATCCCCCGCCGAAGTTCATGGCGCTGACATCGGCCGATGCCAGGTTGTCCGGGTCCAGCCCCGCGTTCCGGATCGACGGCGCAAGATAGTTCCCCGACACCCCGGTGAAAAGCGAACTGGTCACGATGTCCATCGCGCCCGAATCGACGATCATCTGCTTGTACTCGGCCTGTGCGTTCGCCTCGTCCGTGGCGATGAACGGGCTGCCGATATAGGCGAGATCCGCCCCCATCGCCCGCGCCGCCAGCACCGCACCGCCCGTCGCGATGGACCCCGACAGCAGCAGCGGCCCGTCGAACCATTCGCGGATTTCCTGGATCAGGGCGAAGGGCGATTGCGGCCCCGCATGGCCGCCCGCACCCGCCGCGACCGCGATCAGTCCGTCGGCGCCCTTCTCGATCGCCTTCTTGGCGAAGACGTTGTTGATCACGTCGTGCAGCGCGATGCCGCCGCAATCATGGGCGGCCTCGTTCACCTCGGGGCGTGCGCCAAGCGAGGTGATCCAGATCGGCACCTTGTGGCGGTTGCAGATCTCGAGATCGCGTTCCAGCCGCGCATTGCTGCGATGGACGATCTGGTTCACCGCGAAGGGCGCCGCGGGCTTGTCGGGATTGGCCTGGTTGTGGCGGTCCAGTTCCTCGGTGATGCGGGTCAGCCATGCATCCAGCAATGGCGGCTCTCCGTCCTTCTCACGCGCGTTCAGCGCCGGAAAGCTGCCGACGATGCCCGCCTTGCATTGCGCGATGACCAGTTCGGGCCCCGACACGATGAACATGGGCGAGGCGACGACGGGGATGCGCAGGTTGCGCAGGATCTGTGGCAGCATCAATTCCTCCCTGATGTGGGCGAACGATGCCAAGGGTTTACGCGGGCGGCAACCCTGACGCGGCGACATGAGAAAGGCCCCGGCGATCTGCCGGGGCCTTCTTTGTTCGGGTCCGTCGCCTCAGTGGATGGGGGCGTCGGGGCGGGGGCCTTCGCCGACCGCGCCAAGGCGCGGTCCCGACCGGCCGACGCGGTCCCCCACCAGCAACCCCTCGGGGCCGGCCGTCACGTGCAGGGTCTGCCCGTCCAGAACCTCGCCCGACAGCAGCAGCTCGGCCAGCGGGTCCTGCAGCGCGCGCTGGATCACGCGCTTCAGCGGGCGCGCGCCGAAGACCGGGTCGTATCCCTGATCGGCCAGCCACTTGCGGGCGTCGTCGTCCAGCTCCAGCGCGATCTTGCGCCCCGCCAGCCGCGCGCCAAGACGCGCCAGCTGGATGGTGACGATCCCGTCCATGTTGTCCCGCGTCAGGCGGCGGAAGATGATCAACTCGTCCAGGCGGTTCAGGAACTCGGGGCGGAAATGCGCGCGCACGGCCTCCATGACCTGCTGGCGGGCATCGGTGGCATCCGCATCCTCGGGCAGGGTGGACAGCGCCTGCGATCCCAGGTTCGAGGTCAGGATGATCAGCGTCTGCTTGAAATCCACCGTCCGGCCCTGGCCGTCGGTCAGCTGCCCGTCGTCCAGCACCTGCAGCAGCACGTTGAAGACGTCGGGATGCGCTTTCTCGACCTCGTCGAACAGTATCACCTGGTAGGGGCGCCGACGCACGGCCTCGGTCAGGACGCCGCCCTCGTCATAGCCGACATAGCCCGGAGGCGCGCCGATCAGGCGGGCGACCGAGTGCTTCTCCATGAACTCGGACATGTCGATGCGGACCATCGCGCTGTCATCGTCGAACATGTATTCGGCCAGCGCCTTGGTCAGCTCGGTCTTGCCGACGCCGGTGGGGCCAAGGAACAGGAACGACCCGAGGGGGCGGTTCTCGTCGTTCAGGCCCGCGCGGGCGCGGCGGACGGCGTTGCTGACGGCGGTGACGGCCTCGGACTGGCCGATCACGCGGCGGCCGATCTCCTCCTCCATGCGCAGCAGCTTGTCGCGTTCGCCCTCCAGCATCTTGGCGGTGGGGATGCCGGTCCAGCGTTCGACCACCTCGGCGATCTGCTCGGGGCGGACGGCCTCCTCGACCATCGGGCCTTCGGCGTCGTCAGCCTCGGCCAGCTGTTTTTCCAGGCCGGGGATGATGCCATAGGACAGCTCTCCGGCGCGGGCGAGGTTGCCCTCTCGCTTGGCCTGGTCCAACTCGGCCCGTGCGCGGTCCAGCTGTTCCTGCAGGTTGCGCGAACCCTCCATCTTGTCGCGTTCGGCCTGCCAGCGGGCGGTCATCTCGGCACTGCGGTCCTGCAGGTTCGACAGGTCCTTCTCCAGCCGCTCCAGCCGGTCGCGGCTGGCGGCGTCGTCCTCTTTCTTGAGGGCCTCGGCCTCGATCTGCATCTGCAGGATCTGGCGGTCCAGCGCGTCCAGTTCCTCGGGCTTGCTGTCGACCTCCATCCGCAGGCGGGACGCGGCCTCGTCGACAAGGTCGATGGCCTTGTCGGGCAGGAAGCGGTCGGTGATGTAGCGGTTCGACAGCTGGGCTGCCGCCACCAGCGCGGCGTCGCTGATGCGCACGCCGTGGTGAAGCTCGTACTTCTCCTTGATCCCGCGCAGGATGCTGATGGTGTCGTCCACGGTCGGTTCCTCGACCATCACCGGCTGGAACCGGCGGGCAAGGGCCGCGTCCTTCTCGATATACTTGCGGTATTCGTCCAGCGTGGTGGCCCCGACGCAATGCAGCTCGCCACGGGCAAGGGCGGGCTTGATCAGGTTCGCGGCATCCATCGCGCCATCGGTCTTGCCCGCGCCCACGAGGGTGTGCAGCTCGTCGATGAACAGCACGATCTCGCCCGCGGCGGTCTCGATCTCCTTGAGGATGGATTTCAGGCGCTCCTCGAAATCGCCGCGATATTTCGCGCCGGCGATCAGCGCGCCCATATCCAGCGCCATCAGCCGCTTGTCGCGCAGGGATTCGGGGACATCGCCGTCGACGATGCGCAGGGCCAGCCCCTCGGCGATGGCGGTCTTGCCGACGCCGGGCTCGCCGATCAGGACGGGGTTGTTCTTGGTGCGGCGCGACAGGACCTGCATGGCGCGGCGGATCTCCTCGTCGCGGCCGATGATGGGGTCGATCTTGCCGTCGCGGGCGGCGGCGGTCAGGTCGCGGGCGTATTTCTCCAGCGCCTCGTAGCTGTCCTCGGCCGATGCCGTGTCGGCGGTGCGGCCCTTGCGGATGTCGGAAATCGCGGCGTTCAGCGCCTGCGCGTTCACCTGGCCCGCCGAGAGGGCGTCGCGGGCATTGGTGTTGACCATGGCTAGCGCCATCAGCAGCCGTTCGACCGGCACGAAGCTGTCGCCCGCCTTCTTCGCGACCTGCTCGGCCTCGTCCAGAACGCGCACCAGGCTGGGATCGACATAGACCTGGCCCCCGCCGCCCGTCACGCGGGTCAGCTTGGCTACGGCCTGGTCGACCGCGTTGCGCACCGCGCCCGCATCCCCGCCCGCGCGGGTGATCAGGTTCGCGGCCAGCCCCTGGTCGTCATCCATCAGCGCCTTCAGCAGATGCTCGGGCACCACGCGCTGCTGGTTCTCGCGGATCGCGATGGTCTGGGCGGCCTGGATGAAGCCGCGCGACCGCTCCGTGAACTTCTCCATGTTCATCGGTACTTCTCCTTGTGCAAAGCCCCCGGTTTGCGGGCGCCCTGTTGCGGCACGCCCCCGGTCCGGGTCATGGAAAAGAGATAGAGAGCCGCCCGAAGCTTTCAAGCTGCGGGTTATCGTGACATAACGCGCCGATTTCATGCGCAGGGGATGTTTCGGGATGGATGACAGGCTGATCGTGGCGATGGACGTGCCGAATGCGGTCGCGGGGCTGGACCTGGCGGGCAAGCTGGGCGATGCGGTGGGCTTCTACAAGATCGGCCTGGGGATGCTGACCGGCGGCGGGCTGGCCCTGGCGAACGAGCTGAAGCAGGAGCATGGCAAGCGCATCTTCCTGGACATGAAGCTGTTCGACATCGGCGCCACGGTCGAGGCCGCGGTCCGCGGGCTGGCGCAGTTCGACCTGGACTTCCTGACCGTGCACGGCGATCCGCATGTGGTCCGCGCCGCCAAGGAGGGCGCCGCCGGGACCGGCCTCAAGATCCTGGGCGTGACCATCCTGACCTCGCTGGACCGCGCGGATCTGGATGCGGGGATGATCCAGCCGGGCGATCTGCACCAGATCACCGTGGAACGTGCCGCCCGCGCCTTCGAGGCCGGTGCCGACGGCATCATCTGTTCCCCGCGCGAGGCCGCCGACATCCGCGCCCTGCCGAATTCGCGCCTGATCGTGACGCCGGGCGTGCGCCCGACGGGCAGCGCGCTTGGCGATCAGAAGCGGGTCGAGACCCCCTCCAGCGCCATTGCCGCCGGGGCCGATCACATCGTCGTCGGGCGTCCCGTCTGGAAGGCCGCCGATCCGCGCGCCGCGGCCGAGGCGATTCTGTCCGAGCTGCGCGTGCATTGACGCGAATCGCCCCTGCGGCCACCATTCCCCGCAAAGGCGGGGGCTGTCATGTCGCAGGGTGCATCCGAAAAGGCCCATAACGAACTGGTTCTGTCCTTCCTGTCCGTCAGGCGGGCGATCGGGGCACTGGGCTTCTTCCTGCCCGTGATCCTGCTTCTGTCGGCGCCCTTCATGCAGGGCGGGCTGCGGACCAGCATCTCGTCCTACTATTACAGCTCGATGCGCGAGGTCTTCGTGGGCACGCTGTTCGCGCAGGCCGTCTTCCT
The DNA here is from genome assembly GCF_947311865.1 of Paracoccus sp. PARArs4. Taxonomy (NCBI): domain Bacteria; kingdom Pseudomonadati; phylum Pseudomonadota; class Alphaproteobacteria; order Rhodobacterales; family Paracoccaceae; genus Paracoccus; species Paracoccus sp. PARArs4. The sequence goes on from NZ_CAMZMW010000002.1 coordinate 77,268, forward strand.
GTGGTCCTACGAGGGGTTCCGCCCGCGCGCGGGCGACCTGATCACCGACCGCCGCATGGCGCGGCTGGCGGCGGTATCGGCGGCCATCGTCGCGCTGGCCCCGACCTATGGTCCCGAGGTGGACTGCACCGCGCTGCAATGCCTGCTGGGGCCGGGCAGGGCGGCGATGCTGCATTTCGCGGCGGCGGCGCTGTTCTTCGGCGCGCTTGCCGTCTTCTGCCTGGTGCTGTTCGTGAAGGGCGACGAGGACAGCCCCGAGAAGCGGGCCTCGAACCGGATCTATCGCATCTGCGGCTGGACGATCATCGGCTGCATCGCCGTGATCGGCGTGATGGCTGCGACCGGGCTGGATGACGCACTGGCCATCCTGCGCCCCGTCTTCTGGCTGGAGAGCGTCGCCTGCTTCGCCTTCGCGACCAGCTGGGCGGTCAAGGGCGACAGCCTGCGCCCGCTGGTGCGCAACATGGCGCGGGGGGCAGAACGGCCCTGATCCAGTCGCGGAAATGCGGGATCGACAGCGGATGGGCCAGGTAATCCGCCACCGGCATCATCGCCCATGCCTGACCTTCGTCGCCCAACCGCAGGGAGGCGATCTCGGATGCGGTGATCTGGCCCGTGAACAGCCACGAGGTCATGCCCGGGCGCGACTGCGACGGGAAGGCATGCCCTGTCAGGCGATCCGGGCTCAGCGACAGGCCGACTTCCTCGGACAGTTCGCGCAGGGCGCAGCGCAGGGGCGATTCGCCTCCCTCGCGTCCGCCGCCGGGCAGATCCCAGTGACCAGGAAAGGGCAGGCCGGGGAAATCGTCGCGCAGCAGCGTCAGCATCGACGATTCGCGGCGCAGCAGCAGCTTGGCACCGTTGAAGGCGTCACTCTGCGGCGATCTGGCCATTGCCGCGATCCGCGCCCAATGTCGAAAGCCGCGCGACCACACGCTCCATCCGCTTCGCGAAGCCGTCGAAATCGGCGCGCGGCGTGATCGTCGCCTCGTCCATGTAGAGCGAGCGGTCGATCTCGAGCTGGACGACGTGGATGTTCTGGGCGGGCCGCCCGTAGGCGCTGCAGATATAGGCCCCCGAGAACGGCGAGTTGCGGCGGATGCGCCAGCCCTCGTCCTCGATCGCCTCGCAGACGGCCTCGGAAATGCGGGCCGCAGCGGAGAGGCCGTGGCGGTTGCCAAGCACCATGTCGGGGCGCGGCCCCTGCAGATGCGACAGCGCGTCATGGGGCATCGAATGCATGTCGATCAGGATCGCCTGCCCGAATCGGGCGCGGGCCTCGCGGATCAGCGCGTCCAGCTGCTGGTGATAGGGGCGCCAGCAGGCCTCGATCCGGCGCTCGGCCTCGGCGCGTTCCATCTGGCGGCGGTGGATGGCCCGCCCCTGCGACACGACGCGGGGAATCACCCCCAGCCCCGCCATCGTGCGCTGGTTCAGCGGATGGCGCGGAACGCCGCGCACCAGCAGGGGGTCGATCTCGTCGGCGGCGCGGTTCAGATCGACGATGCTGCGCGGGATGGGCGATGACAGCGCGACGGCCCCGTAATGGGGCGCGGCCTCGATGAAGCGGTCCACGAAGGCATCCTCGGACGAGCGCAATTCGTCGATCGACAGATTCGTGTCGGCCAGGAACCATTCGGGATATTCGCAGCCCGAATGCGGCGAGGCGAAGATGACCCCGCTGGACCAGGCCGCGGGACGCACGAGTCGGAAGGGTTGTTCGATCAGTGACACGTGGATTTCCCGTGCAGAAACGACATTCGCATATAAACCTGAAAAAACTGCTGCTGATAGGTCTTGAATCCCCCGAAGCGCCCTTATATAGGATCGCGAACCAAGACGAAGCGGAGACGCGAAGTCGAGGAACGGGCGGTTAGCTCAGCGGTAGAGCACTACGTTGACATCGTAGTGGCCACTGGTTCGATCCCAGTACCGCCCACCATATTTTTCGCCGCCCCCGGCCGCAAGTCGGGGGCATTTGTTTTCCAAGCGGCTGCGACGCGCCGCGATGATGGAGAAGACCTATGAAGGTTCGCAACTCGCTCCGCTCGCTCAAGAGCCGGCATCGCGATTGTCAGATCGTGCGCCGCAAGGGCCGTATCTACGTGATCAACAAGACCAACCGCCGCTTCAAGGCCCGCCAGGGCTGATCGACGGAAGGCTTGCGCCGGAACATCCCGGCAAGTCATGGAAAACGCGAATGAACCCGCCCTTCGAGGCGGGTTTTTTCATGCCTGCGCGCGGGCGTTAACGAATTGGCAAGTTTTCCGTTCTGCGCCCGGCGATTGCAGGTTATCCTTGCGGGACCGGCAGGGGGCCGGGCTTGCGGGATCGTATCATGTTCATCATCGGCGGTGTCATCAGCATTCTCGTGGCCGGCATGATGGTCGACGTGACCAGCCTGGCCACCCGGTCCGAGGTGGATGACGACGATCTGCCCCCGGATCCCCCCGAATCGGACGATGCGCTGCCGCCGACCTGATCGAGGCCGGTGCGGGCGACGACTGGGTGCAGGGCGATCTGCCCTATGGTCCGGGCAGCGGCGACACGGTCCATGGCGGCGCGGGCGATGATTCGCTGACCGGGCAGGGAGGCGACGACCTGGTCTTCGGGGACGAGGGGGACGACACCATCCTTGGCGGCGAGGGGAACGATTCGCTTTTCGGCGGCACGGGCAACGACTGGCTGTCGGGGAATGACGGCGACGATCTGCTCGTCTCGGGCGGAGGGGCTGACGATCTGGACGGCGGCGCGGGCGACGACATCCTGATCGGGGACGACGATCCCGACACCGTCTGGATGAACGGGGGCGAGGGCGACGACACGCTGATGCCCGGCGCGGGCGATTTCGCGTCCGGCAATGCGGGGGCCGACCTGTTCGAACTGCGGGGCCTGCATCAAGACGTGCCGATCATCGCCGATTTCGACGCGGCCGAGGACGAGATCCTGCTGCATGTCCCCCAGGACATGATCGAGGGTGCGCGCCTGTCGATTCGCGAGGACGAGGACGGCACCACCGTCATCGAGGTGAACGACCAGGCCGTGGGGCGCCTGCTGCAGCGTGGCGGGCTGGAACTGTCGCATATCCGCATGATCGCGGGCGGCTGATCCCCGAAAGGGGTTTCCAAACGGCTGCATTTCGTCTAGTTGCGCGCATCCGCTTGGGTCACGGCCCGGCGGGCGATTCATGGGCCCGTGCTGGACGACATCCCGGCCTGCGCCGTCACCCTAATCCGAAAGGAGATCCCGATGTCGATCACCGCAGAAGAAAAAGCCCGCGTCATCAAGGAATTCGGCAAGACCGAAGGCGACACCGGCAGCGCAGAAGTCCAGATCGCGATCCTGACCTCGCGCATCGTCACGCTGACCGAGCACTTCAAGACGCACAAGAAGGACAACCACAGCCGTCGTGGCCTGCTGAAGCTCGTCGCTCAGCGCCGCAAGCTGCTGGACTACCTGAAGGGCAAGGAAGAAGCTCGCTACAACGTGATCATCGCCAAGCTGGGCCTGCGTCGCTAAGACGACGGCCTGCCTTTCGATGGCAAATGGCGCCCGTGACCGGCCGGTCACGGGCGTTTTCTCGTGCCTTGCCGCGTCTTTTCAAATCGCCGGTTTTCCTGTATGGCCGCGAAATCTGAGACGTGAGGCCCGGCCCCGGGGCGCATGCGATAAGGATCGGGGCGGCGGCAATGGGGCCGCCATATGACACGGGATCACCGGAGGGCCGGTCGGTCCCAAGAGGAAACCAGATGTTTGATGTCGTGACGAAATCGATCCAGTGGGGCCAGGAAACGCTCACGCTGGAAACGGGCAAGGTTGCCCGTCAGGCCGACGGCAGCGTCATCGCCACCCTTGGCGAGACCAGCGTGATGGCCAACGTGACCTTCGCGAAGGAACCGAAGCCCGGGCAGGACTTCTTCCCGCTGACGGTCCACTACCAGGAAAAATACTATGCCGCGGGCAAGGTGCCCGGCGGCTTCTTCAAGCGTGAGGCTCGTCCGTCCGAAAAAGAGACGCTGACCGCCCGCCTGATCGACCGACCCATCCGTCCGCTGTTCGCCCCCGGCTTCAAGCACGAAGTCCTGGTGATGTGCACCGTGCTGAGCCACGACCTGGTCAACGATCCCGACATCGTTGCCATGATCGCCGCCTCGGCCGCGCTGACCATCTCGGGCGTGCCCTTCATGGGCCCGATCGGCGCAGCCCGCGTCGGCTTCTCGGATGGCGAATACGTGCTGAACCCCGAAGTCTCGGACATGGATCAGCTGCGCAACAACCCCGAACAGCGTCTGGACCTGGTCGTCGCCGGGACCAAGGACGCCGTGATGATGGTCGAATCGGAAGCCTACGAGCTGACCGAGGAAGAGATGCTGGGCGCGGTCAAGTTCGGCCATGACGCCATGCAGCCGGTCCTGGACCTGATCATCGACCTGGCCGAGGCTGCCGCCAAGGAGCCGTTCGACTTCCAGTCGCCGGATTACAGCGCGCTCTATGCCCGCGTGAAATCCTTGGGCGAGGCCGAGATGCGTGCCGCCTATGCGATCCGTGACAAGTCGGACCGTCAGGACGCCATCGCCGCCGCCAAGGCGAAGGTCAAGGAACAGCTGACCGAGGAAGAACTGGCCGATGCCAACCTGGGTTCGGCCCTGAAGAAGCTGGAATCGGGCATCCTGCGCGGTGACATCATCGACGGTGGCGCCCGCATCGACGGTCGCGACACCAAGACCGTCCGCAGCATCGAAAGCCAGGTCGGCGTCCTGCCGCGCACCCACGGTTCGTCGCTGTTCACCCGCGGCGAGACCCAGGCCCTGGTCGTGACCACGCTCGGCACCGGCGATGACGAACAGATCATCGACGCGCTGCACGGCAACTTCCGCTCGAACTTCCTGCTGCACTACAACTTCCCGCCCTATTCGGTCGGCGAGGTTGGCCGCGTCGGTTCGCCCGGTCGCCGCGAGATCGGCCACGGCAAGCTGGCATGGCGCGCGCTTCAGGCCGTGCTGCCCGCCGCGACCGATTTCCCCTACACGATCCGCGTCGTCTCCGAGATCACCGAATCGAACGGTTCGTCCTCGATGGCTTCGGTCTGCGGCGGTTCGCTGTCGATGATGGATGCGGGCGTCCCGCTGAAGGCACCGGTCGCGGGCGTCGCGATGGGCCTGATCCTGGAAGATGACGGCCGCTTCGCCGTCCTGACCGACATCCTGGGCGACGAGGATCACCTCGGCGACATGGACTTCAAGGTCGCCGGCACCGAAGCGGGCATCACCAGCCTGCAGATGGACATCAAGGTCCAGGGCATCACGCCCGCGATCATGGAACAGGCGCTGGCACAGGCCAAGGACGGCCGGATGCACATCCTGTCCGAGATGTCGAAGGCCATCAGCGAGGCCGGCAGCTTCTCGGCCCATGCCCCGCGCATCGAGACGATGCAGATCCCGACCGACAAGATCCGCGAAGTGATCGGTTCGGGCGGCAAGGTCATCCGCGAGATCGTCGAGGTCTCGGGCGCCAAGGTCGACATCAACGACGACGGCACGATCAAGATCGCGTCCTCGAACGGCGATGCGATCCAGAAGGCCTATGACATGATCTACTCGATCGTGGCCGAACCCGAAGAGGGCAAGGTCTATACGGGCAAGGTCGTGAAGCTGGTCGATTTCGGCGCCTTCGTGAACTTCTTCGGCAAGCGCGACGGCCTGGTGCACGTGTCCCAGATCGCCAACAAGCGCCTGGGCCACCCGTCCGAGCTGCTGAAGGAAGGCCAGGAAGTGAAGGTCAAGCTGCTGGGCTTCGACGATCGCGGCAAGGTCCGCCTGGGCATGAAGATGGTCGACCAGGAAACCGGCGAGGAAATCGTCGAGAAGAAGGAAGAAGCGACCGAGTGATCGGATCGTCTTTCCGGACAGGGGCCCCGCGATTGCGGGGCCCTTCTTCGTTCCGGGCCCACGCTGATGTGCATTGGCATCCTGCATGCGATCCCGCAGAACTGGCTGCATGCCGATGAGCCTGGAACACGCAATCCTGTCGCGCCTGCCGCCCGTCCTGCGGGGGCCGCTGCTGCAGCTTTTGACCCGCAATCTGGACCTCGATCCCGAGATGCTGCGGGGCAGGCGGGTGCTGATCATGGGCTCGGCCTCGTGTCTGGCCGAGGATCTGGGCGCACTGGACTGCGCCCGTTACGATCTGCTGGTGCGGTTCAACAACGGGCTGGACACGCCCGTGCAGCTTCGTGGGCATGACGCGCTGCGTTGCGACCTGCTGTTTCATTCGCTGACAGGCGATGCCCGTCCGGTGACGCCGGACAAGCTGGACCGTGCGGGTGTTCGCTGCATCGTCCACCGGACCGCCACGCGCAGCGCGCTTCTGAACACCCTGATCCAGAAGAAACGCCTGCGAGGTGTCCCCGTGGTGCGCATCCCGCTGGAGCGGTACCGCAGCCTGTCGCGCAGGTTGGGCGGGGCCAGCCCCAGTTCCGGCCTGGTGGCCGCGTCCGTCATGCTGGACATGCCCGTGGCCGAGTTGGCCATCGCGGGCTTCACCTTCTTCTCGACCCGCTATATCGCGGGATATGACGATGCCGTGGCCACCGACGAGGCGGCGCGCAGCCGCGTCGCTGCCGCCGGACATCACGACCCAGAGGCCGAGGCCGCCATCCTGGCCAAAGACGTCGCGGCCGCGATATCGCGTGGCATGAACGTGACGCTTGGGCCGAACGTCTTGCGGGCGATCGCCCGCGTGACGGGGCGCCCGATCGACAGCCTGCTTGCCTGCGCACCCTCATCCGGGCCACAAGCGCAGATAAGCAATTCCGATCCCGGGGCCGCAGACCTGCGCCCGTGATTCCAGACGGCAAGACATTTGGGGGCACCTGCGAATGACTGACCAGCCGGTCCTGATCCTGACGATGAAATGGGGCACGCTCTATGGAGCCGAGGACGTGAACCGACTGGCGCGCCAGGTGCGGCGGCATCTGTCGCGGCCGCATCGCTTCATCTGCTTCACCGACGATGCGCGCGGGCTGGATGCCGGGGTCGAGGCGATGGACCTGCCCGAGCTGGGCCTGCCCGAGGGGCATGGCGACACGCGTTGGCGCAAGCTGGCCATCTTCCGCCCCGACCTGGCGGGGCTGTCGGGCACGGCGCTGTTCCTGGATATCGACCTTGTGGTCGTGGACGACCTGGACCCGTTCTTCGATCTGCCCGGCGATTTCCGCATCATCCGCGACGACGACCTGTTCCGCCCCAAGCCCCTGCGCCGCCTGAACCCCGCGCGCGACCGCTTCCTGCACAGCGTCGGCAATTCCAGCGTGTTCCGGTTCCGCATCGGCGAACATGCCTACATCCTAGATGCCTATCTGGCCGATCCGGCCGCCGCGACCCGGGACTACGAGATCAGCCAGCAGTTCCAGTCCGCCCAGCTGGCCGCGCATGGCGATCTGCATTACTGGCCGAAGGGCTGGTGCGTCAGCTTCAAGAACGACTGCGTGGCGCCCTCGCTGCAAAGCTATCTCCGCGATCCCGAACTGCCCGAGGGTGCGCGGATCGTCCTCTTCGCCGGAGCGCCAAAGATGGAGGACGTCTTTGCCGGGCGCGGGCACAAGTGGTACCGCCGGATCGGTCGGATCGACTGGCTGCGCGACGCCTGGCAGGCGAAATGATCTCGGCCGCGTTCCGCCGCCTGAAGCATCGCCGCCGCACCGCGCGCGCACTGGCCGAGCTGTCGCGCCCCGCGCCCCAGCCGCGTCCGCACGGGCTGCCCGCACCGCTGGTCGTGTCGCTGACCAGCTATTGCGCGCGATTCGCGACCCTGAAGCCGACGCTGCAATCCATCCTGCGCCAGGACGTGCGCCCCGATGCCGTCGTCCTGTGGCTGGCCGAGGACGACCTGCCCAAGCTGCCCGCCGATATTCCCGCGCTGCCGGGATTGCAGGTCCGGGCCTGTCCCGACCTGCGATCCTACAAGAAGATCGTGCCCAGCCTGCATCACTATCCCGACGCCTATATCGTGACGGCGGATGACGACGTCTTCTATCCGCAGGGCTGGCTGGCAGGGCTGGTAGATGCCGCGCGCGACGGCGCACGGGTGGCCTGCAACCGGGCACACCGGATCGCGATGGCCGGGCCGGAAACGCCTGCGCCCTATGATCGCTGGTCGCACAACATCGACGCCCCAGAAACCGGGCCGCAGGTCTTCCTGACCGGCGTGTCGGGCGTCATCTATGCCCCCGGGGCGCTGCATCCCGACGCGCTGCGGGCCGATCTGTTCACCGATCTTGCGCCCAGTTCCGACGATGTGTGGCTGTACTGGATGCACCGCATGAACGGGGTCGAGGCGCGCAAGATCGGCGGACGGCAGCGCATCCTGGAATGGGAGGGCAGCCAGGACAGCTGCCTGCGACAGGCCAACACGCAGTCTGGATCGGGTAACGACCGCGCGATCGCGGCCATGATCGCCCGCTATGGCTGGCCCGGCGGCGTCGAAGACTGACCCGCGCCCTTGCGGCTTGCGGGACGCGGTGTCAGGCTGCGCCCCGAAAGCCAAAGGAGGGCAAGATGTCCGATCTGCTGGACAAGCGTCAGTTCTATATCGACGGTGCGTGGGCCGATCCCGCCGCCGCCCGCGATCTCGAGGTGATCGACCCCTCGACCGAAGAGGCCGTGGCCGTGATATCCCTGGGGGATCAGGCCGATACCGACCGCGCGGTCGCGGCGGCCAAGCGTGCCTTCCCGGAATGGTCCGCGACCCCGCCCGCCAAGCGGCTGGCCGTGGTCGAGAAGGTGCTGAAGGTCTACGAATCCCGGATCGAGGACATGGCCCGTGCGATCAGCCTGGAAATGGGCGCGCCGCAGGACATGTCGCTGAATTCACAGGCGTCGGCGGGCAGCTGGCACATCCAGAACTTCATCGACGCCTTCCGCGAGTTCGAGTTCGTGCGTCCGCTCGGGCCGCATGCGCCGACCTCGGTCACCACGTGGGAGCCGGTCGGCGTCGTGGGGCTGATCACGCCCTGGAACTGGCCGATGAACCAGGTCACGCTGAAGGTGATCCCGGCGATCCTGGCGGGCAACACCTGCGTGCTGAAACCCTCCGAGATCGCGCCGCTGTCCTCGCATCTGTTCGCCGAGATCATGGACGAGGCGGGCGTGCCCGCGGGCGTGTTCAACCTGGTCAATGGCGACGGCATGGGCGTCGGCAGCCAGCTGTCCACCCATCCCGATGTCGAGATGATCAGTTTTACCGGGTCGACCCGCGCGGGCATCGCCATCACCAAGGCGGCGGCCGACAGCCTGAAGAAGGTCGTGCTGGAACTGGGCGGCAAGGGCGCGAACATCGTCTTCGCCGATGCCGATGAGCAGGCCGTCGCGCGCGGAGCCGCGCATTGCTTCAACAATACCGGCCAGTCCTGCAACGCGCCGACCCGGATGCTGGTCGAACGCTCGGTCTATGACGCTGCGGTCGAGACCGCGGCCCGCGTCGCGACCGAGACCGCCGTCGCCACCGCCCACCAGCCCGGGCGCCATATCGGCCCCGTGGTCAGCAAGGCGCAGTGGGACAAGATCCAAGACCTGATCCAGCAGGGCATCGACGAGGGCGCGCGCCTGGTCGCGGGCGGCACCGGCCTGCCCGAAGGCGTCAACCGCGGGTATTTCGTGCGTCCCACGGTCTTTGCCGACGTGTCGAACGACATGACGATCGCCCAGCAGGAGATCTTCGGCCCGGTCCTGTCGATCATTCCCTTCGACACCGAGGAAGAGGCCGTCCGCATCGCGAACGACACGCCTTACGGCCTGACCAACTATGTCCAGTCGCAGGACGGCGCGCGGCGCAACCGCGTGGCACGTCAGCTGCGCTCGGGCATGGTCGAGATGAACGGCGAATCCCGCGGTGCCGGTTCGGCCTTCGGTGGGGTCAAGATGTCCGGCCGCGCGCGCGAGGGCGGGATCATGGGCCTGGAAGAGTTCATGGACAGCAAGGCCATCAGCGCCTGGGACAACGACGCCTGATCGGCGTCAGTCCAGTTCCGCAAGAAAGATGTAACCCGCGCCATAGATCGTCTTGATCAGGCGCGGGTTCTTCGGATCCTCGCCCAGCTTGGTGCGCAGCCGAGAGATCCTCACGTCCATCGCCCGGTCGAAGCTGTCGCCCGCCGCACCCCCAAGCGTCTCCAGCATCTGTGCCCGCGTGATCAGGCGGCGGGGATTGTCGGTGAACAGCCGCAGCACCTCGGCCTCGGCATGGCTGAGCGGCGTTTCGACGCCTTCGGGCGACATCAGCACGTAGCGGTCGAAATCGGCGGTCCAGCCCGCGAAGCGCAGGGTCTGCGCGCGGGCGGTCGCGTCGCGGGCGGGGCGGCGCAGGCGTGCACGGATGCGGGCCACGACCTCGGCGGGTTCGAAGGGCTTGATGATGTAATCGTCCGCGCCCAGCTCCAGCCCCGTGACGCGATCCTGCACCTGCGCCCGCCCCGAGATGATGATGATCGCCGCCCCGGATTCGCTGGCCAGCCGGTGCACCAGCGCCAGCCCGTCGCGATCGGGCAGGCCCAGGTCGATCAGGCAGGCATCGGGGGTGATGCGGCGCAGGGCGGCCTCGAACTCGGTCGCGCGGGAAAAGGACTGCGTGCGAAAGCCCGACTGCTCCAGCGCCTGCGACAGAAGGCGGCGGATCTCGGGTTCGTCGTCCAGGATGGCGATCAGCGGCGTGTCGGTCATGGGGCATCCGGTATGGCGTGAAGAAGGGTCGCGGCCAGCCGCGCGGTGGTGAAGGGCTTGGTCAGGACCGCGCAATCCGCGCCGTCGCGCAGCGGGTGGCCCGGCGGCAGCGATGTCATGGCGACCATCGGGTGCGCGCCCGCAAGGTCCAGCCCCAGCCCGTCGCCCAGCTGGATGTCGGTCAGCACCGCATCGAGGCCCGGCAGGTCGGACAGGGCGCGGGCCTCGGACAGGCTGGCGGCCTCGATCACGGAATGCCCGAGCGAGGTCAGCTGGTCGCGGACCTGCGCGCGGATCTGGTCGTCATCCTCGACCAGCAGGATCATGCGGGGCGCCACGGGCCGCCAGGGCAGCCGCAGCACGACGCGCGCGCCGCCCGAGGGGTCGTTGCCGATGCGCAGCGTGCCGCCCGACAGCTTGGCCATGTCATAGACCATCGACAGCCCCAGCCCCGACCCCTGGCCCTTCTTGGTGGTGAAGAACGGCTCGGTCGCGCGGGACAGCGCCTCGGGGGCGAAGCCGGTGCCCTGGTCCGCGACCTCGATCGCCAGCCAGTCGCCCGTGCGATGCGCGTCCAGCGTGATCCTGCCACCGCCGGGCATCGCTGCATCGGCGTTCAGGATCAGGTTCAGCACCGCGTCCTGCAGCGCGCCCGCGTCCAGCATCTGCTTGCCGGGGGGCAGGTCCAGGACCAGCCGCAGCTCGGCCCCCTCGGACAGGGCGGGGCGGGCCAGCTGCGCCACCTCGGTCAGCAGGGCGGCGGGGTCGGCGGGTTCCTGCACCGGGTCGCGCGGCCCCGAGATGCGCGCCAGCCGGTCCAGCAGCGCCGCCCCGCGACGGGCGGCGGCCAGCGTGCCCTGCACGTCGTCCTGGGCGTCGGGGGGCAGGTCGCGCGCCGCCAGCCGCCCCTGCAGCCCCAGGATGATCGTCAGCAGGTTCCCGAAATCATGCGCCATGCCCGCCGTCATCTGCGCGGCCAAGGTGCGCTTGCCCGCATGGGCCAGCGCCTCGCGGGCCTGAACCTCGGCCGAGACGTCGGTGGACAGGATGTAGACGCCATGCCCGTCATGGTCGGGCGTCAGCGCGATGCGGATGCGCCGCCCCGATCCGGGATGCGTGATCTCGAAGACCTGCGCGTCGCCCTCCAGCGCGCGGGCCATGTAGGGCAGCAGCGTCGCGCAGGTCTCCCGCCCCAGGGCCTGTTCCAGCGTCAGCCCGACGATGTCCTGCGCGGCGCCCGGAAAGATCGCGGCCAGCCTGCGGTTCGAGAAGGTATAGCGGAAATTCGCGTCCATATGCGCGATATGGGCGGGGACCATCTGGGTCACCTGCCGGGTGCGGGCCTCGGTGCGGGTCAGGACGCGCTGCGCCTCGGACAGGGCCGCGTTGGTGGCGGCCAGTTCGCGGTTGGCCGCGGCCAGCCGTTCCGCGTTCAGCAGCACCTGGTCCGACAGCGCGTCGGAACGCGCGCGCAGCAGGCGTTCCTGTTCCTTGATATGCGTGATGTCGGTATAGACGGTGACCCAGCCGCCCTGCGACAGGGGCGCCCCCTCGACCGCGATCCAGCGCCCGTCGGCGCGGCGGCGCTCGAAGTAATGCGGCTGGAAGGTGCGGGCCTGCGCCACGCGGAAGGCCACGGCATCGTCGGGATCGTCCTGCGGTCCGTATTCGCCGCGCAGCACCAGGAAGCGGATCGTGTCCTCGAAGCTGGCGCCGGGACGGGTCAGCTCGGGCGGCAGGCCGAACATGCGCTGGTACTGCATGTTGCCCACGCGCAGCCGCAGGTCGTCGTCGAAGATCGACAGCGCCTGTCCGATCATGTTCAGCCCGGATGCGACCAGGTCGCTGTCGATGCTGGCCATCGTCAGCGGGTCGCGCAGGTCCCTTCGCGTCATGTCCATCCCCCCGATCCACGGGCCCCCGATCCAACGGTTAGCACCCCCCGTCAGGCTGCGGAAGCGCCGTAACATTTCGTTGGAATTCCGAAAAACTGCGGCAATGATTGCTGCAGACAGTGGCGGAACGTCGTCATGGGCAGGGGAGGCCCGTGGCGACAGGCGCGTTCCGCGCACCGAGGGAGGAGACATGACGGAAAGCCAGGCGCCTGCGGGCGAATTGCGTTCCATACCCGCGCTTCTGGCGCGGAACGTGGCCCGCTTCGGCCACAGGCCGGCCTATCGCGAGAAGGAATACGGCATCTGGCAGAGCTGGACATGGTCCGAGGCCGCCGACGAGATCCGCGCCCTTGCACTGGGGCTGCTGGGGCTGGGGCTGCGTCCGGGCGATCATGTCGCCATCATCGGTCGCAACCGGCCCGCGCATTACTGGGGCATGGTCGCGGCGCAGATGTGCGGCGCCGTGCCCGTTCCGCTGTACCAGGATGCCGTCGCCGAGGAGATGGCCTATGTGCTGGGCCATTGCCGCGCGCGCTTCGTGATCTGCGGCGACCAGGAACAGGTGGACAAGGTCCTCGAGGTCGCCCGCACCGTCGAGGGGATCGAGCAGATCCTCTATACCGACAAGCGGGGGATGCGGAAATACGACCATTCGCAGATGAACGCGCTGGCCGATGTCCAGGCCGAGGGCCGGGCCGCGAAGCAGCGCCTGCAGGGCGAGCTGGACGCGCGCATCGCTGCGCTGGATTACGACGCGACCTGCGTCATGCTCTATACCAGCGGGACGACGGGCAAGCCCAAGGGCGTGGTCCTGTCCAACCGCAACATCATCGAGACCGCGAAGAACAGCGCCGATTTCGACCGGCTGGACCGGAGAGAGGAGATCGTCGCCTATCTGCCGATGGCATGGGTGGGCGATTTCATCTTCTCGATGGGGCAGGCCATGTGGTGCGGCTTCACCGTGAACTGCCCCGAGGGGGCGCATACGATGATGACCGACCTGCGCGAGATCGGCCCGACCTATTTCTTCGCGCCGCCCCGCGTCTTCGAGGGGCAGCTGACCAGCGTGATGATCCGCATGGAGGATGCGGGCCGCCTGAAGCGCGCCATGTTCGAACGCTTCATGAAGGTCGCCCGCCGCGTGGGGCCGCAGCTTCTGGACGGGCAGCGGGTGGGGATCGGCGACCGCATCGCCTACGGGCTGGGGAACCTGCTGGTCTTCGGACCGCTGAAGAACACCCTGGGCTACAGCCGGATCCGCGTGGGTTACACCGCGGGCGAGGCGATCGGTCCCGAGATCTTCGATTTCTACCGCAGCCTCGGGATCAACCTGAAGCAGCTCTATGGCCAGACCGAGGCATCGGTCTTCATCACCCAGCAGCCCGACGGGCAGGTGCGCTCCGATACGGTCGGCGTGCCCAGCCCCGGCGTCGAGGTCCGCATCGCGGACAGCGGAGAGGTCTTCTATCGCAGCCCCGGCACCTTCGTCGAATATTTCGACAACCCCGACAGCACCGCATCCACCAAGGACGCGCAGGGCTGGGTCGCCACGGGCGATGCGGGCTTCTTCGAGGACGGCAGCGGCCATCTGCGGATCATCGACCGCGCCAAGGACGTGGGCAAGATGGCCGACGGGTCGATGTTCGCGCCCAAATATGTCGAGAACAAGCTGAAGTTCTATCCGGCGATCCTCGAGGCGGTGGTGATCGGCAACGGGCGCGACTTCTGCACGGCGATGCTGAACATCGACCTGACGGCGGTGGGCAACTGGGCGGAACGCAACAACATCGCCTATGCCAGCTACCAGGAGCTTGCGGGTCATCCGCAGGTCTATGCGACGCTGCGCGAGCATGTCGAGGCGGTGAACCGCTCCGTGGCCGACGACCCGATGCTGTCGGGCTGCCAGATCCACCGCTTCCTGATCCTGCACAAGGAACTGGACCCCGACGACGGAGAGATGACGCGCACCCGCAAGGTCCGTCGCGCCGTCATCAACGAGAAGTTCCACGACTTGGTCGACGCGCTCTATGACGGCAGCGCCGAGGTCCGTACCGAAACCGAGGTCACCTACGAGGACGGCCGCAAGGGCAGCATCAAGGCCGTGCTGCGGATCGAGGACGTTCCCGTCTTCGGTCAGGCCAGCGCACGGAAGGTGGCGGCGGAATGAACAGCATGACCGACGAATACGTGACCGAGGACGGCCGCCGCATCGGCGGGACCGTCATGGACCTGCGCAACATCACCCTGCGCTTCGGCGGCGTGGTGGCGATCAAGGACATCAGCTTCGACATCCGCCAGGGAGAGATCCGCGCGATCATCGGCCCGAACGGGGCGGGCAAGTCCTCGATGCTGAACGTCATCTCGGGGTTCTATGTCCCCCAGGAAGGCGAGGTCTGGTTCAAGGGCTATCGCCGGGGGCCGATGAAGCCCTACCAGGTGGCGCGGCTGGGCATCGCCCGCACCTTCCAGAACATCGCCCTGTTCGACGGGATGAGCGTTCTGGACAACATCATGACCGGGCGCCTGAACCGCATGAAGTCGGGCTTCCTGTCGCAGGCGATGTGGTGGGGCCGCGCCGAGCGCGAGGAGATCGAGCATCGCGAGGCGGTCGAGAAGATCATCGACTTCCTCGAGATCCAGAACATCCGCAAGACGCCGGTGGGGCGGCTGCCCTATGGCCTGAAGAAGCGGGTCGAGCTGGCCCGCGCGCTGGCCGCCGAACCGCAGCTGCTGCTGCTGGACGAGCCGATGGCCGGCATGAATGTCGAGGAGAAGGAGGACATGTCCCGCTTCATCCTGGACGTGAACGACGAGTTCGGCACCACGATCTGCCTGATCGAACACGACATGGGCGTGGTCATGGACCTGTCCGACCGCGTGGTCGTCATGGATTACGGCCGCAAGATCGGCGACGGCACCCCCGACGAGGTGCGCAACAACCAGGACGTCATCGACGCCTATCTGGGGGTGGCCCATGACTGACCGCTTCTTCCCGGCCCCGAAAGGACGCATCTGATGGACCAGCTTATCTTTGCCGGAGAGGTCTTCCTGAACGGGCTGATGACCGGCGTCATGTACGCGCTGGTGGCGCTGGGCTTCGTTCTGATCTTCAAGGCCTCGGGGGTGTTCAACTATGCCCAGGGGGTGCTGGCGCTGTTCGCGGCGCTGACGCTGGTGGGCATCCAGCAGGGGCAGATACCCTTCGCCCACCTGATCAACGCGGCCTTCGGCACCAGCCTGCACCATTTCGGCTGGACCGTTCCCGCGGTCCTCGCCATCGCGCTGACCGCCGGCGTGATGGTGCTTCTGGCCTTCCTGATCGAGAAGCTGGTCCTGAAGCATCTGGTGGGCCAGGAACCCATCATCCTGTTCATGGCGACGATCGGGCTTGCCTATTTCCTGGAAGGCCTGGGCGACGTGATGTGGGGCGCGGACATCAAGACGCTGGACGTGGGGCTGCCGCAGGGCATTTCCGACGCCATCGAGTCCACGACCGCGAACTGGTTCGGCTATGGCTTCTTCATCGACCGGCTGGACATCTGGGCCACGGTCATCGCGGCGGCGCTGGTCGCGGCGCTGGTGGCCTTCTCGCAATACACCAAGCAGGGGCGCGCGATGCGGGCGGTGGCCGACGACCACCAGGCCGCGCTGTCGGTCGGCATCAGCCTGCGCTTCATCTGGGTGATGGTCTGGTCCATCGCGGGCTTCGTGGCGCTGGTCGCGGGCATCATGTGGGGCACCAAGTCGGGGGTGCAGTTCAGCCTGTCGCTGATCGCGCTCAAGGCGCTGCCGGTGCTGATGCTGGGGGGCTTCACCTCGATCCCCGGCGCCATCGTCGGCGGGCTGATCATCGGCGTGGGCGAGAAACTGTTCGAGTTCCTGATCGGCCCCATGGTGGGCGGCGCGACCGAGAACTGGTTCGCCTATGTGCTGGCACTGCTGTTCCTGGTCTTCCGTCCGCAGGGCCTGTTCGGCGAACGCATCATCGAGCGGGTGTGACAATGGCTGACATCAACGAAACCCGGATGATCGAAGGGGCATCGGCATGATCTATCGCGAGGCTGGCGACTTCAAGACGAGCTACCGCTCGGACGGGCAGACCTTCCCGATCCGGCTGGACCGGTGGGGATATTACGCGGTGCTGGCGGTGGCCTTCGGGGTGCTTCCCTTCGTCATCGACGACTACTGGGCGAACGCGGTCTTCGTGCCGTTCCTGATTTATGCGATCGCGGCACTGGGGCTAAACATCCTGACCGGATATGCGGGTCAGGTCAGCCTGGGGACCGGGGGCTTCATGGCCGTCGGCGCCTATGCGGTCTACAAGCTGATGACGGCATTTCCCGACATCAACGTCATGATCCACATCCTGCTGGCGGGGGGGATCACCGCGGGGGTCGGCGTGCTGTTCGGCCTGCCCAGCCTGCGCATCAAGGGCTTCTATCTTGCGGTGGCGACGCTGGCCGCGCAGTTCTTCCTGGTGTGGCTGTTCAACAAGGTGCCGTGGTTCTACAACAACTCGGCCTCGGGGCAGATCACGGCGCCGACGCGCACGGTCCTGGACATCGCGGTGACCGGCCCGACGGCGACGGCGCCCGCGAAATACCTGACCTGCCTCGTCTTCGTGGTGGCGCTGGCATGGGTCGCGCGGAACCTGACGCGCGGCACCATCGGGCGCAAGTGGATGGCCATCCGCGACATGGACATCGCCGCCGAGATCATCGGCGTGAACCCCCTGGCCGCGAAACTGTCGGCCTTCGCGGTCAGCAGCTTCTTCATCGGCATCGCGGGCGCGCTTCTGTTCGCCGTCTACCTGGGCGCGGCCGAGGTCGGAGAGGCCTTCGGCATCAACAAGAGCTTCCTCGTGCTGTTCATGATCATCATCGGGGGGCTGGGCAGCATCTTCGGCAGCTTCGCGGGCGCGGCCTTCCTGGTGCTGCTGCCGGTGCTGCTGAAGAACACGCTGGTCGGCGGCTTCGGATGGCCCACCGACCTTGCCGCCCATATCGAGCTGATGGTGGTGGGGGCGCTGATCGTGACCTTCCTCATCGTCGAACCCCACGGCCTTGCGCGGCTGTGGCAGCTGGCCAAGGAGAAGCTGCGTCTCTGGCCGTTCCCGCACTGAACCGACCGCCTTCGAAGACCGGGCAACCGGCAGAACATCTCTGGGAGGAGAAAACCGATGAAGACGACTGTCCCCGCACTGGCCGCCGCGATGCTGATGGCCGCAAGCCCGGTCATGGCCGACCTGGTGGTGCCGAACATGTCCTATCGCACCGGGCCCTATGCGGCGAACGGCATCCCCTATGCCGACGGGTTCGCGGATTACTTCACGCTGCTGAACGAACGCGACGGCGGCATCGGCGGGCAGCTGATCCAGGTCCCCGAATGCGAGACGGCCTACAACACCGAGAAGGGGGTCGAGTGCTACGAGTCGCTGAAATCGCAGGACCCGCTGGTGCTGAACCCGCTGTCCACGGGCATCACCTACCAGCTGATCCCGAAGGTCTCGGTCGATGACATCGTGCTGTACACGCCGGGCTACGGGCGGACCTCGGCCAAGAACGGCGAGGTGTTCGAATGGGTCTTCAACGCGCCCGCGAACTACTGGGACGGGGCCTCGGTCGCGGTCAGCCACATCCTGGACCAGGAAGGCGGCGACCTGTCCGGCAAGAAGGTCGCGCTGGTCTATCACAACAGCGCCTATGGCAAGGAGCCGATCCGCACCCTGCAGGGCCTGTCCGAGAAGCACGGCTTCGACCTGCTGGAGATCCCGGTCGACGCGCCCGGCCAGGAACAGAAGTCGCAATGGCTGCAGATCCGCCGCGAGAAGCCGGATTACGTCATCATGTATGCCTGGGGCGTCATGAACCAGGTCGCCATCCAGGAGGCCGTGAACATCCGCTTTCCGATGGACAAGTTCATCGGCATCTGGTGGTCGGGGTCCGAGAACGACGTGACGCCTGCGGGCGCGGGGGCCGACGGCTACAAGTCGCTGACCTTCCACGGCGTGGGGCAGGACTATCCGCTCTATGACGATCTGCGCACGCATGTGATCGACGCGGGCAAGGCCGCGGGCGCGGGCGACCAGATGGGCAATGTGATCTATTCCCGCGGCGTCTATGCGGCCCTCGTGATCGCCGAGGCCATCGCCAAGGCGCAGGAACTTGCCGGCACCCCCGAGATCGACGGCGCACAGCTGCGCGACGGCTTCGAGGCGCTGGAGATCACCCCCGAGCGCATGGCCGAGCTGGGCCTGCCCGATTTCGGCCAGCCCATCGCGCTGAGCTGCGACAACCACGGCGGGGCGGGCCTTGCGCGCATCCAGCAATGGGATGCGGGCGCGGGCGAATGGAGCCTGATCACCGACTGGATCGAGCCGGATGCCGAGATCCTGCAGCCGCTGATCGACGAGGACAGCACCGCCTATGCCCAGGAAGCCGGCATCGAGCCGCGCTGCAACTGATGCGACACCGGGCCGGCGGTCGATCCGCCGGTCCGCCACGCGGGAAAGGGACGCCCATGTTCGACGCCGAACCACAAGAGAGCCTGCTCGAGGTGAACAACGTCGAGGTCATCTACAACCACGTCATCCTGGTGCTGAAGGGCGTCAGCCTGTCGGTCCCCAAGGGCGGGATCACCGCGCTGCTGGGCGGCAACGGGGCGGGCAAGACGACCACGCTCAAGGCCATCTCGAACCTTCTGGCCAGCGAACGCGGCGAGGTGACGAAGGGGTCGATCAGCTATCGCGGGGATCGCGTGTCCGACCTGAACCCGGCGGCGCTGGTCAAGCGCGGCGTCATCCAGGTGATGGAGGGCCGCCACTGCTTCGAGCACCTGACCGTCGAGGAGAACCTGCTGACCGGCGCCTATACCCGCAGCGACGGGGCGGCGGCGGTCAAGCGCGACCTCGAGATGGTCTACGACTATTTCCCGCGCCTGCGCGAAAGGCGGCGCAGCCAGGCGGGATACACCTCGGGCGGGGAACAGCAGATGTGCGCGATGGGTCGCGCGCTGATGTCGCGCCCCGAGATGATCCTGCTGGACGAGCCCTCGATGGGGCTGGCCCCGCAGCTGGTCGAGCAGATCTTCGAGATCGTGAAGGCCGTGAACGAAGGCGAGGGGACGACCTTCCTTCTGGCCGAGCAGAACACCAACGTCGCGCTGCGATACGCCCATTACGGATACATCCTGGAAAACGGGCGCATCGTCATGGACGGCCCCGCCGCCCAGTTGCGCGAGAACCCCGACGTCAAGGAATTCTACCTGGGCATGTCGGACGAGGGGCGAAAGTCCTTCCGCGACGTGCGCAGCTATCGCCGGCGCAAGCGCTGGCTGGCCTGAAGGACGAAGCCATGAGCCATTACGACGACCAGGAGACCCGTGACCATGCGGCACGGGCCGAGGCCCTTGCGACCGTTTTGCCGGCCGCGATCGGGCGTGCCAGGACCGCTCCGGCGCTTGCGCGGCTGCTGCGCGATGTCGATCCGGCCCAGGTGACGGATCGCGACGCGCTGGCCCGCCTGCCGGTCATCCGCAAGTCCGAGCTGTCGGCCGCGCAGAAGCGCCAGCCCCCCTTCGGCGGCTTCACCACGCGGTTGCCGTCGGAATTCGACCATGTCTTCCAGAGCCCCGGCCCCATCTATGAACCGGGCAGGCGCGACGGCGACTGGTGGCGGCTGGGCCGGTTCCTGCACGCATCGGGCGTGGGGCGCGGCGACATCGTGCAGAACTGCTTCGGGTACCACCTGACGCCTGCCGGCATGATGTTCGAGAGCGGCGCGCGTGCGGTCGATGCCGCGGTCCTGCCCGCGGGCGTCGGCCAGACCGAGCTGCAGGTCCGCGCCGCCGTCGATATCGGAACGACCTGCTATGCGGGCACGCCCGATTTCCTGAAGGTGATCCTGGACCGTGCCGACCAGATGAACGAGCGCCTGTCCTTCACCCGTGCCGTGGTCGGGGGCGGTGCGCTGTTCCCGTCGCTGCGCGAGCTTTACGCGGACCGGGGGATCGTCACGCGGCAATGCTATGCCACGGCCGATCTGGGCAACATCGCCTACGAATCCGAGGCGCTCGAGGGGATGATCGTGGACGAGGGCGTCATCGTCGAGATCGTGCGCCCCGGCACCGGCGATCCCGTCCCCGATGGCGAGGTGGGCGAGGTCGTGGTCACGACGCTGAACCCCGACTATCCGCTGATCCGCTTCGCGACGGGCGATCTGTCGGCGGTGATGCCGGGCGACAGCCCCTGCGGGCGGACAAACATGCGCATCAAGGGGTGGATGGGTCGCGCCGACCAGACGACCAAGATCAAGGGCATGTTCGTGCGCCCCGAGCAGGTCGCGGCGCTTGTCGCCCGCCACCCCGAGATCGCGCGCGCCCGCGTCATCGCCGACCGGCAAGGAGAGATGGACGTGATGACCGTGCAGCTCGAGACCGCCGCGCAGGGGGGCGATTACGACGCCACGATCATGGACACGCTGAAGCTGCGCGGCCAGGTCCAGCTGATGGCCCCCGGCAGCCTGCCCAATGACGGCCGCGTCATCGAGGATCGGCGCAACTACGACTGACCGAATGCGGGGCATTTGACCGACCGCCTTGCGCGATGCGTCCCTTCGGCCAATCTGGGGCATCGGATCAGATCGGGGTGTGTCATGGCTGCGGGACGGAAAGCGTCGTCCATCATCATCAAGCGCGTCGAGGGCGCGGCCGAGGCGGGCCATCACGGCGGCGCATGGAAGGTGGCCTATGCCGATTTCGTGACAGCGATGATGGCCTTCTTCCTGCTGATGTGGCTGCTGAACGCCACGACCGAGGAACAGCGCAACGGGCTGGCGCAGTATTTCTCGCCCTCGGTGACGAAGACGCCGGGCGCGGGCAGCGGCATGTCGGGCGAGGGGACCGAGCACGGCGTCCGCCACGCGGTCGAGGCCCCGCTGCCCGACAGCGAGAAGGCGGGCGATTTCGAGGAGACGGCGAAGGCGGTGCAGGATGCGCTGACCGGAACGGGCGCGGAATCCATGCAGATGGCGAACCTGCTGAAGCATGTCGTGACCCGCATGACCGACGAGGGGCTGGTGATCGAGGTCGGCGACCTGACCGCCGCGCCGCTGTTCATCGAGGATACGGCCCAGCCCACGCCCACGCTGATGGCGCTGGCGGGCGTTCTGTCGCGGGTGCTGGACCATACGCGCAACCAGCTGGGTGTTGCGGGGCATGTCCGTTCCTATCCCGAGATGCTTGTCGCGTCGCCCGTCTGGGCGCTGTCTGACGCGCGCGCGCACGCGATGCGCAACCTGATGGAGGGGCGCGGCTTCGATCCCGACCGGTTCGAGCGGGTCACCGGCTATGCCGACCGGCGGAACCGGTCGTCGAACCCGATGGACCCCGGGAACAACCGGATCGAGGTGATTTTACTGAGATGAACCTGCGGGCGCCCCGGGATTAACCGAATCTTGAATCTTGGACGGCAAGCTGACGGCAACAGCGTTTCATAAGGATTGCCGTCCATGTCCATGTCCTCTGCCATGAATGCCAGCGTCGCGGGCCTGTCGGCGAACTCGTCCCGCCTGGGAACGATTTCCGACAATATCGCGAATGCCTCCACCTTCGGCTACAAGCGGGTCACGACCGAATTCGACTCGATGGTCGTGGGCAGCGGCGCGGGGCAGTACACGGCGGGCGGCGTCAGGGCCAGCACGCAGCGCATCGTCGATCAGGAAGGTGCGATCGTCACCTCCTCCAGCGCGCTGGATCTTGCGATGTCGGGGCGGGGCATGCTGCCCGTGACCAGCATCACGGACGTGACCAATGGCGGCACGCCCGGCATGATGATGACGCGCACGGGATCCTTCGCGCCCGATGCGAACGGCGTCCTGCGGACCGCGAACGGGCTGGTGCTGATGGGATGGCCCACGACTGCGGATGGCGATACCGGGGCCGTGTCGCGCGACACGGCAGCGACGCTGCAGCCGATCCGCATCGACGCGAACACGCCCGTCGGCGACCCGACGACCGAGG
Source organism: Paracoccus sp. PARArs4 (assembly GCF_947311865.1). Classification (NCBI taxonomy): domain Bacteria; kingdom Pseudomonadati; phylum Pseudomonadota; class Alphaproteobacteria; order Rhodobacterales; family Paracoccaceae; genus Paracoccus; species Paracoccus sp. PARArs4. The sequence goes on from NZ_CAMZMW010000002.1 coordinate 99,895, forward strand.
TGTCCCTGGGCCTGAACCTGCCCGCGACCGAGACCCGCCCCGATGGCAGCACCGCCGCCCTTCCGCTGAGGGTCGAGTATTTCGGCAATCTCGGCACGACCGAGTCGCTGGACATCCGCTTCACCCCCGTCCAGTCCAATCCCGACGGCATGTCGAACACCTGGACCGTCGAGATCGACGACAGCCAATCCGCCACCAACCCGATCGCGACCTTCACCGTCACCTTCGATTCCAGCCAGGCGAATGGCGGCGCGATCCAGTCGGTCGTCGCGACCTCGGGCGCGGCATACGACGCGGCTTCGGGGACGATCCCGCTGACGGTCGGCGGCGGCCAGATCGACCTGTTCGTCGGCACCCCGACCAGCAGCGGCGGGCTGAAGCAGTTGGCGGCAGGGTTCTCGCCCTCGAATATCGCGAAGAACGGATCACCCGTGGGCAAGCTGGTGAATGTCGAACTGGACGAGCAGGGCTTCCTGATGGCGACCTATGACACCGGCGCGGTCAAGTCGCTCTACAAGGTGCCGGTGGTGGATGTGCCGAACCCCAACGGGCTGGTGGCGCAGGAAGGGCAGGCGTTCATCGCATCGCCCGAATCCGGCGGCTTCTACCTGTGGGACAGCGGCGACGGGCCGACCGGCACGATCACCGGCTATGCACGCGAAAGCTCGACCACGGATATCGCGCAGGAACTGACCTATCTGATCACCACGCAGCGGGCCTATTCCTCGAACGCGAAGATCATCCAGACCGTGGACGAGATGCTGCAGGAAACCACGAACATCAAACGCTGACCGCAACCCGCGCAGGAGATACGGGATGAGCATTGCACAGGCCATTTCCAGCGCGATGTCGGGTTTGACCGCCACCGCACGTGGAACCGAGACGGTGGCCGCCAACCTGGCCAACGCCATGACGCCCGGCTATGCCCGGCGCGAGACCGTCGTCAGCGCGCAGACGCAGGGCGGCGCGGGCGGGGTGCGCGTGGACGGCATCGCGCGGATCGTGAACGCGACCCTGCTGAACGAAAGCCGGATCGCGTCGTCGGCCAGCAACGAGGCGCGCGTCATCTCGGCCTTCCAGGGCGCGATGGAAACCCGCATCGGCCTGCCCGGAGAGCCTGCGGCCCTAAGCACCGCGCTAAGCGATTTCCAGACGGCGCTGGCCTCGGCCGCGACGCGCCCGGATGACGAGATCCGGCTGACGCAGCTGGCCAGCGCGGCCTCGGCCCTGGCGGGGCGGCTGAACGGCGCATCGGATGCGGTGCAGGCGGCGCGCGGGGCCGCGCAGACCGCGATCGCCGCCGATATCGAGACGCTGAACGCGTCCCTTTCGCGGGTGGCCTATCTGAACACGCGGATCGCTGCGCTGGACGCCGACGGGACCGATGCCTCGACCCTGCGGGACGAACGGCAGGTTGCGATCGATCGCATCGCGGGGATCGTCCCCGTGCAGGAGGTCGCGCGCGAGGGCGGCAAGGTCGCATTGTTCACGGCGGGCGGTGCGGTGCTGCTGGACGGGAACCTGCCCGCCACCTTCGGCTTCCAGGGCGACGGTCAGGTCACGGCCGACCAGTCGTTGGGGGCAGGGCTGAACCTTCCGACCTTCAACGGCAAGCCGCTGGAAGAGGGTCAGATGAAGCTGTTCGCGGGCGGCTCGCTTTCGGCGCAGTTCGAGATCCGCGACCAGCTTGCCCCCCAGATGCAGGCCGAACTGGATGCGCTTGCGATGGACCTGCGCGACCGGTTGCAGGCGGCGAATGGCGACGAGGTCTTCGTCGATCCGATCGGCGGCGATCCGGTCGGGATGGCGGGCCGGATCGCGCTGAACCCGCTGGCGGACACGCGTGCCAGCGGAAATCCGGCATGGCTGCGCGACGGCTTCGGCGGTGGTCCTGCCAATGCGGCAGGCGATGGCAGCCGCATCGGCGGCATGATCGCCGCGCTGGAGGATGCCGCGGATCCCGCAGGCAGCGCTGGCCTGTCGGGGCGGGCGACGCTGGCCGATCGCTTCGGCACGGTCGAGGCCCGCGTCTCGACCCGCCGGATCGAGGCCGAGGGCGATCTCGCGATCCGGCAGAGCCGGGTCGAGACGATCTCGGGCAGCCTGCTGGCCGATGGGGTCGATACCGATGCCGAAATGCAGAAACTGCTTCAATACGAACAGAGCTATGCCGCCAATGCCCGCGTCCTCGTGGCCATCGACGAAATGCTCGACCAGATCCTGAGGATGTGACCATGACCGTGACGGGAACCGGCGATCAGGCCCGCGCCTATGCATTGCAGCTGTCGACGAACCGGCTGAAGGCGACGATGAACACCCTGACCCAGGAGGTGGCCTCGGGGCAGGTCGCGGATCTGGGGCAGCGCGTCCAGGGCAATACGCGCACGCTGAACGATATCGAGACCCGGCTGGCGGGGACGCGGCAGCTGCAGCAGAACGCCAGCGAGGCCGCGAACCAGCTGGAGGGGCTGCAGAACATCTTCGAGGCCGTGCGGCTTGGCACGGGCAACCTGGGGATCGAGCTGGTCTCGGATCCGCTGCTGGAGGGAGGCTTCTCGTTGCAGACGCGGATCGGGCAGGTGGCGACCACCTTCGAGACCGTCGTCCAGCAGCTGAACGGCATGAATGCGGGCCGTTTCCAGATGTCGGGGACCGCAACGGACACGCGGCCGCTGGCCTCTGCGCAGGAAATGCTGGACCAGCTGATGATCGTGGTCGGCGGCGCGACGGATGCGGCCTCGGTGCAGGCGGCGGTGTCGGGCTGGTTCGACGCGCCCGCGGGCGGGTTCAGCGACAGCGCCTATCGCGGGAATACGGATGCGCGGACGATCCCGGTATCCGAAGGGGTCGAGGTCGCGATCACGACGAATGCGGCCAGCCAGGGGGTTCGCGACCTGCTGAAGGGCCTTGCCATGATCGCGCTGATGGATCGCGGCGTGCTGGCGGGCGACAGGGCCGCACAGGGCGAACTGGTGCGCGCGGGTGGGCAGGCGATGATCGCCGCCGACACCGCCATCCTGACCGAGATGGGCAGCATCGGCCTGAAGCAGGAGGTCGTCGAACGCGCCCGCGTGACGAATACCGCGGCAATTTCCACATTCGAGATCGCGCGCACCGATATCCGTGGCGCCGACGCCTTCGAGACCGCCGCCGCCCTGACCGAGGTCGAGGGCCAGCTCGAGGCGCTCTATGCGGTGACGGCACGGCTGTCGCGCCTCAGCCTTGTGGACTACCTGCGGTGAGGGGGCTGGTTTCGGCGATCCTGATCTGGCTGACGCTGGCCGGCTCCGTCGCGGCGGTGCCGGTCCGCATCAAGGATCTGGCGGATTTCGACGGGGTGCGCGGCAACGACCTGGTCGGCTACGGCCTTGTGGTGGGCCTCGACGGGACGGGCGACGGCTTCCGCAACGCCCCCTTCACCGAAGAGATGCTGGCCGGCCTGCTGGAGCGGCTGGGCGTGAACGTGACCGATGACGCGTTGCGGTCCAAGAACGTCGCTGCGGTGATCGTCACGGCGACCCTTCCGCCCTTCGCGCGGTCGGGCAGCCGGATCGACGTGAACGTGTCGGCCATCGGAGATGCGGGCAGCCTGCTGGGCGGAACGCTGGTGATGACCCCGCTGAAGGCCGCGGATGGCAACATCTATGCCGTGGCGCAGGGGTCGATCATTGCCGGGGGCGCTGCGGCTGCGGGCGACGCGGCGCGCGTGGTCGAGGGGGTGCCGACCACCGGCAAGATCCCCGTCGGCGGCCGGGTCGAGCGTGAGGTCGAGTTCGACTTTGCCGGTATCGACAACATCCGCATCGCGCTGCGCAACGCGGATTTCACGACCGCCACGCGGGTCGAGGACGCGATCAACCGCGATTTCGACCGGCAACTTGCGATCACCCAGGACAGCGGGACGATCGTCGTGAACTTCCGCAACCTGGGCGATGTGAACCCGGCGCGCGTCCTCGGGCGGATCGAGAACCTGACGATCGAGCCCGAGGATCGCGCCAAGGTCGTCATCGACCACAAGTCGGGCACCATCGTCGTGGGCGAACGCGTGCGGATTTCCAGGGTGGCGGTGTCGCAGGGGAACCTGACGCTGCGCGTGGCCGAGGCACCCGTCGTCTCGCAGCCGAACCCGTTCGCGCAGGGCGAAACCGTGACGGTGCCCCGCACCGCCGTCGATCTGCAGCAGGAACCGGGCCTCGGCTTCGTCGAGGTCGCGGGCGAGACGAACCTGTCGGACCTGGTCGCGGGGCTGAACGCGTTGGGGGTCCGTCCGCGGGACATGATCGACATCCTCAAGTCGATCCATGCCGCCGGCGCGCTTCATGCCGACCTGATCGTCGAGTGACCCCTAGCGGGGGCGCCAGGCCCCCGCCACCGCCGAGGCATAGAGCGCGGTCGTCCCCGCCCTCGTTTGTCGATAGAGGCCCGCCTGCCGCAGCAATGTCGCGCAGCGCGGGCCGTTGGCCGTCAGGGCATCGCAGAAGGTTTCGAACACGCGCCGGTTCGCAGGGGTCAGAAGATCCGCGACAGGGGCGATCGCGTCGCGGTTGGCCCGAAGCCAGTCGCCGTAATCTCCCGACATCAGCTTGCGCAACCGCAATGCCATCGCCAGCGCCGTATCGTTCCGGCCGACCTCGGACCGGCCATGCTGGCGATATAGAAGGCAGGGCTTCGGATCATGGATCAGCCGAGCGCCTGCACCCGAGGTGACCTGATACGCCCACCAGTCATGCGAGGGAACCTGCGCGCGGATGGCCGAAGGCGCGGCAATGCGCAGCAGGCGGACTGCATCCGCCGAGAAGACCGAGGCGTTCCCCGCCATGATCGCCTGCACCAGCGCGTTCCGGAACCCGAGCGGCCTGCGGAAATACCGCGATCCCGTCAGCGGATGCAGGTCCTGGTCCGCGATGATCGTGCGCGCGGCGTAATGGACGGGCGCATCGGTCGCCACATGGGTTGCCGCGCGCGCCAGCTTGTCCGGAAACCAGTGATCGTCCTGATCGCAGAAGGCCATCGCGGCGCCTTGGGGAACCTCGTCGATCATCGACAGGAAGTTCATCGTTGCGCCCTGGCGCGGCCCGCGCCGGATGCGGACCTGGCCCGCTGGACGCGAAGCGGCAAAGTCGGCGGCGATGCGCGGCGTCGCATCGGTCGATCCGTCATCCGAGATGACCAGCGACCAGTCGCAATGCGTCTGCGCCGCGATGCTGGCAAGCTGCCGCGGCAGATGCTCGGCCCCGCGATAGGTGGCAAGTAGGATGGTGATGTGCTGCGGCATGTGTCCCGACCGGATGCGCTGGTTGCATCGCTTGTGGCGCGGGCGGCTGGACATGACAAGGCCGCGCCCCGTGGTGGGGCGCGGCATCATGCCGGTCGGGATCAGCCCTGCTGGCGGGCGATGTCCTCGATCAGGACGGCGTCGATGGGCAGGTCGGTCACGCCCCGGGCGGCCTTCAGCAGGTCGTCGCGAAGCTGCGCGAGGTTGCGATCCACCGTGTAGTTGCCGTCGAACCCGCCGGTATTCGCATGGATCATCAGCTGCCGCAGAAGCGCGTCGCGCAGCGAATGTTCCTTCTTCTCGACGGCCTCGATCGTCTCGGCCCCGGTCCGCAGCGTCAGCGTCAGCACCATGATGTCGTTCATGGTCCCGCGACGCACCAGCGGCACGAAGAACTGCGAGGGGAAGGTGAAATAGGTCTCGGCCTTCGGGTCCTCGCTCGGCTTGGCCTCGGCATGGGGCGGGTCGCCCTCGGGCGGGGCGGGGCGCAGCATGTCGCCCGCCATCGCCCCCCCCACAAGGGCGATCAGCGGCAAGGCGATCGGCAGAAGCTTCTTGATCATCGGGTCACCTCAATAGGGAAGCAGGATGTCGGCGATCTGCTGGCCGTAGCGCGGCTGCTGCACGTCGGTGATCTGCCCGCGCCCGCCATAGCTGATGCGCGCGCCCGCGATGCGGTCATAGGCGATCTCGTTCTGGCGGTCGATGTCGCCGGGCCGGACGAAGCCGCTGACGGTCAGCTCGCGCAACTCGAAGTTCACGCGCACCTCCTGGGTGCCCTCGATCTGCAGGGTGCCGTTGGGCAGCGTGTCGATGACGGTCGCGGCGACCCGCAGCGTCAGCCGATCGCGCCGCGAGATGTTGCCGCTGCCGCGATAGGTCGAGGACGAGGACGCATCGGCCAGTTCGTCCATGCTGGCCCCCTCGGGCAGCTTGCGGTCCAGGCGCTGCGGGATGCCGGCCATCTGCGGGATCGACACGCTGTCCTTCGAGGTCCGGTTGCGACCGCTGCTGTTGGACAGCTCGGCGCTGTCGTCGATCTCGATCACGACGGTCAGGATGTCGCCGCGGATCGCCGCGCGCCGGTCGCTGATCAGCGACGACCCGCCCCCCGCCCACAACGAGGCCGCAGCCTCGGGGCGGCCGGAATCGACCGGCAGGTCCAGCGGCGGGTTCGTCATCGCCATGAATTCCTCGGTCTGGTGGATCGGGGTCAGTTCGGGTGCCTGGCCGACCTGGGCCGCGCGACCGCAGGCGGTCAGCGTCAGGGCCAGCGCAAGGAAATGGGCGGGTTTCACGGACATTCTGTCTTCCTTCGGATGGGGTCAGCGCGGGACGGACAGGCTGCCGTCGGGCATGACCTGCGCGGTGATCTGGGTTTTCGAGGCAAGGTTCATGGCGCGGATCAGCTCTCCCTCGGCGCCGTCGGACAGGGCGCGGGCCTCGGTGTCGATGCGCAGCGATCCGCGCTGGAAGCTGAGCCGGACGATCTGGTTGCGCCCGATCAGGCGGGGTGCCTGCAGCATGTTGGCATGCAGCGGGCGTCCCTCGTAGACGGTGATGCGCGTCTGCATCCCGATCGCGGCCGAGGGATCGGTCAGCCCCGGGCGGTCTGTGTCGATCACGCGCAAATCGGCCGCGGTGACGACGGTGCCGGCGGGCAGGGTGCGCGCCGCGCCCAGGCCCCCCGCGCAGGCGATGCCGGGCATCAGCGCCAATGCGATGAACAGGCCCCGCATCAGCGCACCTGCACCGTGGCGCCCAGCATCTGGTCGGCGGCGGTGATGACCTTGGCGTTCAGCTCGTATCCGCGCTGCGCCTTGATCAGTTCGGTGATCTCGCGCACCGCATCGACCGAGCTTTCTTCCAGATAGCCCTGCCGCAGGGTGCCCAGGCCCTCCTCGCCCGGATTGACGACCTGCGCGCCGCCGGATGCCGCGGTCTCGATGAACAGGTTCGATCCGATCGCCTCGAGGCCCTTCTCGTTGGAAAACCCCGCAAGGGTGATCTGGCCCAGAAGTTCGGGTTCGACCCGGTCGGCGAAATAGGCATGCACCTCGCCCCCGGCATTGATCGCGACGGCGCGCGCGTCGTCCGGTATCGTGATGTTCGGCACGAGGGGATAGCCGTCCGAGGTGACGATCAGCCCGTCCGCGGACCGCTTCAGCCCCCCGTCGCGGGTATAGCCCGAGATGCCGGACGGCAGCGTCACCTCGAGGTATCCGCCGCCCTCGATGGCGACGTCCAGATCGCCGCCGGTCTGGGCCAGCCCGCCCTGTTGCAAATTGACGCTGACGGCGGTGGCGCGCACGCCCAGGCCCAGCTGGACGCCCACGGGGATCACGGTCCCGTCGGCGGCGGTCACGCTGCCGGGGCGGGCCGCCTGCTGGTAATGCAGGTCCGCGAATTCGGCGCGGCGGGCGTTGTAGCCGGTGGTGGACATGTTCGCGAGGTTGTTCGAGATGACCTCGACGCGGGTCTGCTGCGCGCTCATGCCGGTGGCGGCGATCTGAAGGGCTCTCATGGGGGTTCCTTAACGGGTCATGGCGGTGATCGCGCCGCGGATGCGCTGATCCTCGCGGTCCAGAAGGCTCTGGCCCAGCTCGTAGGCGCGCTGGACCTCGATCATGCGGGTGATCTCGAAGACGGGATCGACGTTCGATTCCTCGAGGAAGCCCTGGCGGATGCGGGCATCCTCGGCGGGTTCGGGGTTGCCTGCGAAGGCGAAGGACGTGCCGCCCTGGCGTGTCAGGTCCTGCGGATCGGGCGCGGCGAAGACGCCCACGCGGCCGAAGGGCACCCCGTTCGAGGACAGCGTTCCGTCCGCACCCACCACGACATTCGCGGCCCCGGCGGGCAGGATGATCGGGGCCTGCCCCTCGTCCATCAGGCGGTGCCCGTCCGAGGTCATCAGCTCTCCCTCGGGCGAGGGGGTGAAGGCGCCCGCGCGCGTCAGGCGCAGCCCCTCGGGGGTTTCGACCATGAAGAAGCCGTCACCTTCTATCGCAAGGTCCATCTTGTTGCCGGTCTGCGTCAGGACGCCCTGCTGCAGGTCCAGAAGCCTGCCGCGCGCATGGGCCATCGACAGCGTGTCGCCGCGCCCGTCCACGGCGGACAGATGTTCCGCGAAGATCACGCCCTCGCGGCGGAAACCCGCGGTGTTCGCATTCGCGATGTTGTTGGCCACCACCCGCATTTCGGCCAGAAGTCCCGATTGGCGCGTCAGCCCGGCATAGATCGCGTTGTCCATGGCTCAGCTTCCCGCGACCAAGGGGATGACCTCGCCCAGGTAGAAATCGGCAAGTGCGGTGGTCATGAAGCTCATCGAAACCCAGAAGACGACCAGCATCAGGCCCACCTTGGGCACGAAGGTTAGCGTCATCTCCTGGACCGAGGTCAGCGCCTGGAACAGGCCGATGACGACGCCCGCGACCAGCGCGACGCCCAGCAGCGGGGCCGAGATGCGCACCGCGATCAGCAGCGCCTGGCGCAGCATGTCGAACAGGATCGCGTCGCCCATCAGACCGGCATCCTCAGGATTTCCTGATAGGCCTCGACGACCTTGTCGCGGATGGCGGTGACGGTCTGCATCGCCAGCTCGGCCTCGGCGATGGTCTGGACCAGCTGGTGCGTGCTGCCCTGGCCGGTCATCGCGGCGGTCGCGGCCTGGTCGACCTGCGCCATCTGGGCGGCGAATTCCTCGGCGGCCTGTCCGGCGCGGGCAAGGGGCGCCGCGGTCGCGTCGGGGGCGACGGCGGCGCGGGCGGCGCTGTAGGCGCTGGCGGCATTCATTGCGGTGATCATGGGGTTCTCCTCAGCGGCGGATCAGGTCCAGAAGTGCGCCGCTCATCTCGCGGCTCTGCTCGAACATGCGCAGGTTGGCTTCGTAGCTGCGCCCGGCTTCGCGGGCGTCGGCCAGCTCGATCACGAGGTCCACGTTCGAGCCGTCGTAATAGCCCTGGGCATCGGCCATCGGATGTGCGGGGTCGTGGATGCGGGGCAGGGCGCTGCGGTCCAACTGGACCCGGCCTGCCGCGACCTCGCCCGTGGGGCGGCCCATGGCGACGGCCTGTTCGAATGCGACCAGCTTGCGGCGGTAACCCGGCGTGTCGGCATTCGCGATGTTTTCGGCGCTGTGACGCAGACGTTCGGACTGCGCCCGCATCCCCGAGGCCGCAAGGCGCAGGGGCGAGATGGGTTCGCTCATTCTGATCTTCCCTTGGTTCAGTTCCGGCCGAGGCCGCTGCGCATCAGGTCCAGGCCCGACCGATAGACGGCCAGCGACAGGTCGTGCTGACGCTTCACGTCGGCCGCGCGGACCAGCTCCTCCTCGAGCGAGACGGAATTGCCGTTGGGCGACATGGGCGTCGCGGTTTCGGCAAGGCGCGCGGCGCCGGGCGTCCAGTCGGGCGCGGGCAGGTGGCGCGGATCGCTGACGCGCAGCGCGGTTCCCTGCGCGAAGCTTTCCTCGAACTCGCCCAGGTCCGTCGCGCGGTATCCGGGCGTGTCCGCATTGGCGATGTTGCGGGCGGTGGCGACATGCCGGTCCGCCGCATGGGCGGTCAGGGCGCGGGCCATCCGCATCATCTGGATATTCTCAAACATGAGGCTTCTCCTCTGTCTCGATAAACCCGGTCTTAACCCCGAGTCGTTTAGAAAACGTTTCGTGAACCGGGAAAATCGGCGGGGACGGAATGGACAGACTTCACTCGATCGCCGCGCGCATCGCGCAGATGCCGGTGCTGCGGCATCACGGGCGCGTCAGGCAGGTGCATGGCGGCCTCGTCTCGGTCGAGGGGCTGCGCGCCTCGGTCGGGGATCGCGTGGCGATGGCGCGCGACTCGCGCCCGCTGGAGGGCGAGGTGGTGGGCCTTGGGCCGCGCCACGCCCATGTGCTGCCCGAAGGCCCGACCGAGGGGCTGGCCGTGGGGGCGGATGCGGAACTGCTGCCCGCGCCCCGGATCGCGCCCTGCGATGCCTGGATCGGGCGGATCATCGACCCGTTCGGGCTGCCGCTGGACGGGCGCCCGCTGATGCAGGGCGGCTCGACCCGCGAATTTCGCGCCGATCCGCCCCCGGCTGCGGGCCGCAAGCGCCTTGGCGGGCGGCTGGCGACGGGGCTTGCGGTCTTCGACACGCTGCTGCCCCTGGTCGCGGGGCAGCGGATCGGCCTGTTCGCGGGGTCGGGTGTGGGCAAGTCCACGCTGCTGTCGCAGATGGCGCGGGGCGTGCAGGCCGATGTCGTGGTGATCGCGATGATCGGCGAACGCGGGCGCGAGCTGCGCGAATTTGTCGAACGCACGCTCGGCCCCGAGGGGATGGCCCGTGCCGTGATCGTCGCGGCCACGTCGGACCGCTCGCCGCTGCTGCGCCGTCGCTGCGCCTGGGCCGCTATGGCTGTGGCCGAACATTTCCGCGACCAGGGCCGGCACGTCCTGTTCCTGGCCGATTCCATCACCCGCTTCGCCGAGGCGCATCGCGAGATCGCGCTGGCCGCCGGAGAGCCTGCCAGCTATCGCGGCTTTCCGCCCTCGGTCTCGAACCTGATCATGGCGCTGGCCGAACGCGCGGGGCCGGGGCCGGAAGGGGCGGGCGACATCACCGCCATCTTCAGCGTCCTCGTCGCCGGTTCGGACATGGAGGAGCCGGTGGCCGACATCCTGCGCGGCACGCTGGACGGTCACGTCGTGCTGGACCGGGCCATCGCCGAACGGGGGCGCTTTCCGGCCATCGACATCGTGCGATCGGTCTCTCGGTCGCTGCCGGATGCGGCGACGGCCGAACAGAACGCCCGGATCGCGCGGGCGCGCGCCGCGCTCGGGTCATTCGCCGAATCCGAGCTGATGATTCGCGCGGGCCTGCATGCGCCCGGCTCGGATCCGCGGCTGGACGAGGCGGTGAAGCTGCAACCGCAGCTGGACGAATTCGCCGCGATGCGCAGCGCGGGCATCGACGAAAGCTTTGCCGCGCTGGACCGGGCGCTGCGAATTTCCCCAGGACCACGGAACCGCGGCTGATTGATGAATGTTAGAAAGGCTGTCGAAGCATTGAACCTAACAACTTGATTTGCCAGTTTTCCGCCGTCGCGGAAAGGAGCGGCAGACATGGCGATAACAGAGTACTTCATCCGCTTTCTCCAGCGGCGCGACATCCTGAGCGAACGTGATCTGGAACGCCTGAGGGCGATCCAGACCACCCATGTCAGCTATGGCCCCGGAGAGGTGATCGTTCCGCGCGAACGGAACGCCCATCGCAGCTGCATGATGCTGCGCGGCATGTCCGCGCGGTCCCATCAGCTGGTCGGGCGTCCCGACGACCGCGTGATCACGGCGCTGCACGTGCCGGGCGATTTCGTGGACCTGCACGGGTTCGTCCTTGCGGGGCTGGAACATTCGGTCGTGGCCGTGGGCCATGCCGAGGTCGAGTTCATCGACCATGCCGAGCTGTCCGAGATCACCGAGAATTTCCCGCACCTGACCCGCCTTCTGTGGATGGCCACGCTGATCGACGCGGCGATCCACCGCCAATGGCTGGTCGCGGCGGCCAGCCTGCGGTCCAGCGCGCATCTGGCGCATCTTCTGTGCGAGATCTACACCCGCCTGAACGCCGTCGGCGCGGCATCGCAGAACCAGTTCTTCCTGCCGCTTCTGCAGCGCGAACTGGCCGAGATCCTGGGATATTCCCCGATCCATGTGAACCGGGCCGTGCGCGACCTGCGCGACCGGGGGCTGATCCGCTGGACCGGGACCGAGATCACGATCCTCGACTGGCCGGGGCTGGCGGCGCTGGCGCGGTTCGATCCGACCTACCTGGACCTCGAACGCCACGGGCGCTGATCACTGGCACAGCCGCCAGTCGCCGTTGCGCCGCGCCAGATCCAGGTGCAGGTGATCGTCATGCGCCGCGTTCGCGCCCGGACCCAGAACGGTCGTGAAATACAGGCAGGCCGAGGCCCGCGCGCTGCGCTGGAAGGCCATCGCCAGGTCCCCCTCTCGTGGTTCGATGTCGATCGCGGTGCCGTCGTCGAAGACGAAGCGGGTGATGTCGATCGCGCTGCCGGTCGAGTGTTCCGAGGGTTTGGGGTCGTCCTTGCCGGTACCGACGCGGTCGCGGCAGACATGGCCGGGGCCGGTGTCCAGCTGCGTCAGGCGGGGCGCGCCGGGCAGCGCGGCGGCGGCGGGCTTCAGCGCGCGGTCTGCCCACAGCGCAAGCGCGCGGGCCGTGTCGCATTGCAGGACGGGCTTGGCGGGCAGCGCGATCTCGGGGGACAGGCGCATCAGGCGGACGGGGTCGGGAACCGCGCAGTCGCCTTCGCCCTGCGGTTCCAGCTTTTCGTATCGCGCCCCGAAATACAGCAGGGCCAGGTCGCAGGCATCGCCAGCGGCAGCGGCGCCGGCCAGCGCCGACCAGATGGCGACGATGACCGGCAGGACCCTCATTCGGTGGCCTGATCCAGCGGCGGCACGACGAAGCCCTCGGGCAGCACGCTGTCCAGCGCATCGGTCAGCGGATCGGCCTGGGGATCCGGCTGGGGTGCCAGTTCCTCGCGCGTGTCCTCGTGGATCTGCTGAGGCTGGACCGGATCGGCGGGCAGGGTCAGCGGCTGCGCGGGCACGGGTGCGGCCGGGGTCGGCTGCGTCTCGGCGGGCAGGCTCAGGGGCGTGTCCACCGGCATGTCGGTGGCGGGCACGCCCCGGTTCAGCGCATCGGCGATGGTGGTGCCCGTGGGCAGGAACTCGACCGAGGTGCCGCCGATGGAGACCAGCTTGGCCAGTTCCTCGGCATCCCAGTTCGTCAGCCGCACGCACCCGTTCGAGGCGTTGTGGAACAGCTGCGACGGCGTCGGCGTGCCGTGGATCCCGTAGGTCGGCTTCGACAGCCCGATCCAGACCGAGCCGACCGGACCGTTCGGCCCCGGCGGCACGATCAGCGGCTTGTCGTTGTCGCCCTGCCGGAAGTTGACGTTCGGGTTGTAGGTATAGTTCGGGTTCACCGCCACCGTCCGCACGTCATGCGCCCCTTCGGGCGAGGGCGTCGCCGACGAGCCGATGGTGGCGGGATAGTCCACGACCATGTTGCCGTTCGCATCGTATCCCGCGACGCGGCGGGTCGCCTTGTCGATCAGGATGCGCGCCACGCGCCCGCGGATCGGCGGGTTGGGGGCCATGACGCGGATCACCTCTCCGGGGGTGAAGGTCGCGCCGGGGTTCAGGATCGCGATGAAGCGTTCGTCCATGTGGAAACGCTCGGCCAGGCGTTCGGCCACGCTGGTATGGGCCATGGCCGTCATCTGCGCCTTCTCGGCGTAATCGGTGGGGATGGCATCGACCAGCCCCTGCGCGTCGGCTTCGGTGATGGTATAGTCCTGCGTCGCCGGACGTTCGGCATAGGCCTGCAGCAGGTTCCAGACATGCGGGTCCAGCACCCCGTCCATGGGCAGGCTGGCGCGACGCTCGAACGCCATCAGCGCGCTGCGGCTCATCTCTCCCTTGTAGCCGTCGATGACGCCGGGCGAGGTGCCCGAGCGGTCCAGCAGGATCTGCACCTTGGCCGTCAGCGCAGAGCGCCCGCCGGGCAGGTCGCCGCCACCGAACTGTGCGGCCTCGATGGCCTCGGCGGTCAGGGGGGCGTCCTGCGCCTGGACCATGGTCGCGGTCAGGGCAAGCGCAAGAAGGGCGGGGGCCAGCTTGGTCGGCATGGGGTGGAAAACTCCGGTATCGGGCGGGGCGATTATGGCGGTTGGGCGGAAATCCGCCAGATACCCCGCCGGTCACGATCCGGTCAATGAAACATTAATGTCCTGCACGATCTGCAAATTTTCACCGTTGATTTCCACTATGCGGAATGCAATCCTGCCAGTTGAAACGGAGGAGGTTTCATTCATGTCCACGCAGTCTTACCGGACTGCGCTGGTTGCGGCGGGGCTTTGCAGCCTTGTGGCCGCGCCTGCGCTGTCGCAGACCACGCTGATCTACGGAGAACCCGGCCCCAATCGCGGCGCAAGATCCGAGGCGACCCAATGGTTCGCCCAGGAGGTCGAGCGCCTGACCGAGGGTGACCTGAAGCTCGATATCACCTGGGGGGGGGCGCTGTTCTCGGAAAAGGCCGCCGTCCAGTCGCTGCGCGACGGGGTCGCGGATCTGGGCAGCGTCATCGGCGTCTATTTCCCGCAAGAGATGGTCGCCTATGGCATCGCCGATCTGCCGGTGAACAACCCCGACCCCTGGGTGGGCATGAAGGCCACCGACACGCTGATGCGCACGAACGAGCAGATCCAGGCGAATCTCGCGCAGCAGAACCTGGTCTATGTCGGCACCTACACGACCTCGGCGGTGCAGATGGGCTGCAAGGGCGATGCGGTCGCATCGGTGGACGACATCGCGGGCAAGAAGGTCCGGGGCGTCGGGGCCTATGGCCAGACCTTCCGCGACCTGGGCGCCACGCTGGTCGACATGACCGTCTACGAGGCCTACCAGGGCCTGGAAAGCGGGCTGATCGACTGCACGCAGACCTATTCCTACCTGGTCAAGTCGCTGAAGTTCGACGAGGTCTTCGACAGCTACACCTTCATCGACTGGGGGCAGATCGGTGCCCTGGGCATCATGATGAACAAGTCGATGTTCGACGCGCTGGAGCCTGCGCAGCAGGACGCCATCATGACCGCGGGCGAGGGCCTTGCCGACGAGTTCGGCCGCATCATCGAGGCCGCGAACGAGGAATCCGTCGCCATGCTGGAAGAGCAGGGCAAGGAGATCGTCCGCATGTCCGACGAGGATCGCGCCAAGATGGCCGAGGCCGGGCAGAAATACCTGGACGAATGGGTCGAACGCGCGAATGCCTCGGGGCTGGATGGCGCGGCGCTGCTGGACGAATATCGCGGGCTGATCTCGCGCTATGCGGACGAGGCCGAGACGCAGGGCTATCCCTGGGAACGCGGCTGATCCGATGCGGGTGATCGAGCGGACCCTGCTGGACCTTGCGGTCCTGGCGCTGATCGCGCTTGCCGGCGTGATCTTCGTCAATGTCGGAATGCGCTGGCTGGGCGGCTCGGGGCTGCCCGATGCCATCATCCTGGTGCGCGAGCTGATGGTCGCCGCCGTGATCCTGCCGATGGCGGCGGCGACGGCCGCGCGAGGCCATGTCGCCGTCACCTTCTTCAGCGACCGGATGCCCGTCGCCCTGCGGGGCAGGCTGGTCGTGCTGGGACACCTGGTCGGTGTCCTGGCGCTGATCCCGCTGATCTTCGCCGCCTGGCGCGTGACCTCGCAGGTCTGGACCTCGGGCGAGTTCTACTATGGCGATCTGAACCTGCCGCGCTGGCCGGGCGTCGCGCTGTTCCTGCTGGGACTGGCGCTGATGTGGCTGCGGCTGGTCGTGATGCTGCTGGGCGATATCGGCCAGCTGGCACGGGGCGGTGTGATCCGCGACGACAACGGAAGCGAGGTGAGCTGATGGACCCGATGACGATCGGCCTCGTGGCGCTGGCGGTGGTGCTGGTGCTGCTGGCCATGCGCGTGCCCATCGCCTTCACGCTGGCGGCGGTGGCCAGCGTCGGCACCTTCCTCGTCTATGCGACCCGGACCGGGGGCTGGATGCCGGAACGGGCGCTGAACCCGACCAGCTCGGTCGTGTTCGCGAATTTCTTCGACCTGGTGCACAGCTACGACCTGTCGATGGTCCCGCTGTTCGTGGCACTGGGCAACATCGCCTTCTATGCCGGGATCACCACGCGCATCTATGATGCGGCGGCGGTCTGGCTGCGCCCGCTGCCCGGCGGCGTCGCGATGGCCTCGGTCATGGGCTGCGGCGGCTTCAGCGCGATCTCGGGGTCGTCCATCGCCTGTGCATCGACCATGGGCCGCATCTGCGTCCCCGAGATGATGCGCATGGGCTACGACCCGCGCCTTGCGACCGCATCGGTCGCGGTGGGCGGCACGCTGGGGTCGCTGATCCCGCCCTCGGTCCTGTTCATCCTCTATGGCATCTTCACCGAGACCTCGATCGCGCAGCTGTTCCTTGCGGGCATCCTGCCGGGGCTGCTGTCGCTGGCGGGGATGCTGCTGGTCATCGCCTGGTGGGTGGGTCGCGATCCCGCAGCCGCGCCCAAGGCCGCCCGCGACGGCGCCAGCCGGACCGAGGCCGCGATCGCCGCATGGCCCGCCGTCCTGCTGTTCGTCGTCATCGTCGGCGGCATCTATGGCGGCATCTTCACCGCGACCGAGGCCGCCGCCGTCTGCGTCGTGCTGACCACGCTGATCGGCGTCGTCCAGCGCCGCCTGACCTTCACCCATTTCATCATGGCCATCCGCGAGAGCCTGACCCAGACCGCCGCCATCTTCCTGATCGCGGGGGCCGCCAAGATCTTCGTCAGCTTCGTCGCGCTGACCGGCATCGCCGGTGCCGTCGTCGGCATGGTCGAGGATGCGCAGCTGTCCTTCCTGACGCTGATGCTGGTCCTGGTGCTGATCTACCTGGTGCTGGGGATGTTCCTCGATCCGATCGGGATCATGGTGCTGACGCTGCCCTTCATGGTGCCGCTGATCGAGGGTTATGGCCTGAACCTGATCTGGTTCGGCGTCATCGTGGTCAAGCTGCTGGAGATCGGTCTGATCACGCCGCCCGTCGGGCTGAACGTCTTCGTGGTCGGCAACGTGACGCGCGATGTCGGCATCGGGCAGATCTTCTCGGGGGTCAGTCGGTTCCTGTTCGTGGACCTGCTGGTGCTGGTGCTGCTGATCCTGTTCCCGATCATCTCGACCCTGATACCGGGATCGATGTGATGGACCTGAACGCACCCCGTCCGGATTACGAAGCCGACCGCAACTTCGCGACGACGCTTGCGCGGGGCCTGTCGGTGCTGCGCGCCTTCCGGACGGGCGATGACGGGCTGACCAACGCGCAGATCGCGGAACGGACGGGGCTGCCGAAATCCACCGTGTCGCGGCTGACATTCACCCTGGGCTGCCTTGGGTACCTGACCCAGCCGCAGCGCAACGACCGCTATCGCCCGGGGCCCACGCTGCTGGCGATGGGCCATGTGGCGGCGTCCTCGCTGGCCTTCCTCGACCCGGCCGAGGAGATGATGCAGCAGTTGGCGGACCTGACCGGAACGCTGGTGCTGTTCGCGGTGCGCGACCGCGACAAGGTCGCGCTGATGCGGACCTGGCGTCCGCAGCAGGCGGCCTCGATCTGGCTGGAGGTCGGGCACCGCCTGCCCATCGGCGCGTCGTCCTCGGGGATGGCGGTGCTGGGCGCCACCACGCGCGAGGAATTCGGCTGGCTTCTGGGCGACCGCCCCGACAGCCCGCTGGACGGATCCGACTACGAGACGCTGCGCCTCGAGGCGCGCGACCAGCTGATGGCCAATGGCTATACCGTCGTGCGCAAGGAACAGCGCTATTCGCGCAATATCTCGGCCGTGTCGGTGCCGTTCCGGTCGTCGCGGCTGGCGGGGCCGGTGGCCTTTTCCTGCGGTGCGCTGGACGACGTGCTGCCGCTGGACCGCATCCATTCCGAGGTCGGCCCGCGTCTGCAACAGACCGTGGCCCGCCTGCAGATCCTGATCGGGCAGCAAGGCAATCCCGCCTGGCCCGGCAGCCCGAACGATTGAAGGAGACATCATGACCGTCACCTATCGCCGCGAGGGCGAGATCGGCGTCATCACCATCGACAACCCGCCCGTGAACGCCCTGTCACATGCCGTGCGCGACGGGCTGGTCCGCGCCGCCGACGAATTCGCCGCCGATGACGGCGCGCGCGCCTGCGTCATGCTGGCGGCGGGCCGCACCTGGGTCGCGGGGGCCGACATCTCGGAATTCGGCAAGCCGCCGCGCGAACCCTTCCTGCCCGACGTGATCGCCCGGATCGAGGCGCTGGATAAGCCGGTCGTCGCCGCGATCCACGGCACCGCGCTTGGCGGCGGGCTGGAACTGGCGATGGGCGCCCATGCCCGCGTCGCCGCGCCCTCGGCCCGGATGGGCCTGCCCGAGGTGACGCTCGGCCTGCTGCCGGGCGCGGGCGGCACGCAGCGCCTGCCGCGCCTGATCGGGCTGGAGCCCGCGCTGAAGATGATCACCTCGGCCCGCCAGATGCCCGCCCCCGAGGCCGCGGATCTGGGCCTGATCGACCGCCTTGCGGAGGGCGACCTGACCGATGCCGCCATGGCGCTGGCCGCGGAGCTGGCGGGACACGCCCCCCGCCGCACCGGCGATCTGCCCGCCCCCGAGCAGGGCGTGGACCTGGCCGAGGCGATGAAGGCCGATCTTGCGCGCCGCGTCCCCGGCCAGATCGCGCAGGCCCGCGCGGTGGATACGGTGGTGCAGGGGATGGCGCTGCCCTTCGCGGACGGCATGGCGCTGGAACGCCGCGCCTTCATGGACCTGATGGACAGCCCGCAACGCGCGGCGCTGATCCACGCCTTCTTCGCCGAACGCGCGGTCGGGCACCTGCCCGAGATCGCGGGCGTCGATCCGCGTCCCCTGGACCGGCTGGGCGTGATCGGCGGCGGCACGATGGGCGCGGGCATCGCGGTCGCCTCGTTGATCGCGGGGCTGGACGTGACCCTGATCGAGCGTGACGACGCGGCCGCCGACAAGGCCCGCGCCACCGTCGCCAAGCTGCTGGGGGGCGCGGTCAAGCGCGGCAAGCTGAAGGCCGAGCGTCGCGACGCGATCCTGTCGGATGCCTTCCGCACCGACACCGCCTATGACGCGCTGTCGCAGGCCGACATGGTGATCGAGGCCGTCTTCGAATCCATGGAGGTCAAGGAACAGGTCTTCGCCGAACTGGACCGCGTGGCCAAGCCCGGCTGCGTGCTGGCGACGAACACCTCCTATCTGGACGTGAACCGCATCGCGCAGGCCACCGGTCGTCCGGGCGACGTGATCGGGCTGCACTTCTTCTCGCCCGCGCATGTGATGCGCCTGCTGGAGGTGGTCGTGGCCGACCGCACCGCCCCCGAGGTCACCGCGACCGGCTTCGCGCTGGCGCGGCGGCTGAAGAAGATTGCCGTCAGGGCAGGGGTCTGCGACGGGTTCATCGGCAACCGCATCCTGTCGCATTACCGCGCGGCGGTGGATGCGATGGTGCTGGACGGGGCCTCGCCCTATCAGGTGGATCGCGCGTTGACCGGTTTCGGCTTCGCGATGGGGCCTTATGCGGTCAGCGACCTTGCGGGGCTGGACATCGGCTACATGACGCGGCAGCGCAAGGCCGCGGACCGTCACCCGCGCGACCGCGTCCCGGTCTTTGCCGACAGGCTGTACGAACTGGGCCGCCTGGGCCGCAAGACGGGGCGCGGCTATTATATCTATGGCGATGACGGCCCGCAGGAGGATCCCGAGCTGGCCCCCCTGCTGGCGCAGGTCCGCGCCGATCTGGGCATCGTGCCGCGCGACTTCACCGATGACGAGATCGTCGCCCGCACCATGGCCGCGATGGTCAACGAGGCCGCCCGCACGGTCGAGGACGGCACCGCCCTGCGCCCGCTGGATGTCGATGTGGTGATGCTCAACGGCTATGGCTTTCCGCGCTGGCGGGGCGGGCCGATGCACTGGGCCGACACGGTCGGGGTGAAATCGGTCCTGGACGACATCCACCGCTTTTCCAAGGACGACGACCATTTCTGGCAACCCGCAGCGCTCTTGTGCCGCATGGCGGCCATCGGATCGCCGCTTGCCGAACTGAACAAGGAGACCCGCGCATGAGACAGGCTGTCATCGTGGAGGCCGCACGCACCGGCATCGGCAAGGCCAAGCGCGGCGCGTTCAACATGACCCATGGCGCGGTCATGACCGCCGCCACCGCCCGCGCCGTCATCGACCGTTCCGGCATCGACCCCTCCCTGATCGAGGACAGCATCTGGGGCTGCGGTTATCCCGAATACGTCACGGGCGGGAACATCGCCCGCCAGACGGTGATCCGTGCGGGCCTGCCCGACAGCATCGCGGGCGCCACGGTGAACCGCTTCTGCGCATCGGGCCTGCAGGCGCTGGCGATGGGGGCGCAGATGGTGGCCCATGACGGCGCGCGCGCCGTGCTGGTCGGCGGGGTGGAAAGCATCTCGATGGTGCAGCCGCCCGTCCGCCATTCCCGCGAGGCCTGGATCGAGGCCAACCGCCCCGACCTGTACCTGCCCATGATCGAGACCGCCGACATCGTCGCCGCCCGCTATGGCGTCACCCGCGAGGCGCAGGACGAATATGCCGTCCAGTCCCAGGCCCGGACCGCCGCCGCGCAGGATGCGGGGCTGTTCTCGGACGAGATCATCCCGATGACCGTCACCATGTCCGTGACCGACAAGGCCACCGGCGAGACATCCGAACGCGAGACGACCATCGCGGGCGACGAGGGCAACCGCCCCGGCACCACGCTGGAGGCGCTGTCCCGGCTGGAGCCCGTGCGCGGGCAGGGCCAGTTCGTCACCGCCGGCAACGCCTCGCAGTTGTCGGACGGCGCGGCGGCGCTGCTGGTCATGGATGCCGATATCGCCGCATCCGAGGGGCTGAGCCCGCTCGGGGCGTTCCGCGGCTTTGCGGTCGCGGGCTGCGGCCCCGACGAGATGGGCATCGGCCCCGTCTTCGCGGTGCCGCGCCTTCTGGAACGCGCGGGCCTGACGGTGGACGATATCGACCTGTGGGAACTGAACGAGGCCTTCGCCAGCCAGTGTCTCTATTGCCGCGACACGCTCGGGATCGATCCCGCCAAGTACAACGTCAATGGCGGCGCCATTTCCATCGGGCATCCGTTCGGGATGACCGGGGCGCGCGCGGCGGGGCACCTGCTGCGCGAGGGCCGCAGGCGCGGCGCGAAATGGGGCGTCGTCACCATGTGCGTGGGCGGCGGCCAGGGCGCTGCCGGACTTCTGGAGATCTTCTGATGGATATGCGTTTCACCCCCGAGGAAAATGCCTTTCGCGACGACGTGCGGGGCTTCCTGCAATCCGAGCTGTCGCCCGAGCTGGCAGACAAGGTGCGCCTGCACCAGCCCCTGACCAAGGCCGAGATGGAGGGCTGGCACGCCAAGCTGAACTCGCGCGGCTGGCTGGCGGGGAACTGGCCCGTCGAATTCGGCGGCGCGGGCTGGACCGCGATCCAGCGCCATATCTTCGAAGAGGAATCCGCCCGCGCCCATGCGCCCCGCGTCGTGCCCTTCGGCATCGCCATGCTGGGTCCGGTGCTGCAGCAGTTCGGGTCGAAGGCGCAGCAGGACCACTGGCTGCCGCGCATCCTGAACGGCGACGACTGGTGGTGCCAGGGCTATTCCGAACCGGGCGCGGGCAGCGACCTTGCGGGCCTGCGCTGCCGCGCCGAACGGCAGGGCGACCATTACGTCGTGAACGGCCAGAAGACCTGGACCACGCTCGGGCAGCACGCGAACATGATCTTCTGCCTCGTGCGCACCTCGTCCGAGGGCAAGAAGCAGGAGGGGATCAGCTTCCTTCTGATCGACATGGAGACGCCCGGCGTCACCGTCCGCCCCATCGTCCTGCTGGATGGCACCGCCGAGGTGAACGAGGTCTTCTTCGACGAGGTGAAGGTCCCCGCCGAGAACCTGGTCGGAGAGGAGAACAAGGGCTGGACCTATGCGAAATACCTGCTGACGCATGAACGCACCAACATCGCGGGGGTGGGCTTCGCGACCGCCGCGCTGGACAACCTGCGCCGCGTGGCGGGGGCCCAGATCCACCGTGGCCGCCCGCTGTCGCAGGACCCCGTCTTTGCCGCGCAGATGGCCGAGGTCGAGATCGAGCTGATGGCCATGTCCACCACCAACCTGCGCATGCTGTCCGCCGCGGCCCAGGGCCAGGCTCCGGGCATCGAGAGCAGCATGCTCAAGATCAAGGGCACGCAGATCCGCCAGCGGCTGGATGCGCTGACGCGCCGCGCCTATGGCGGCTGGGCGATGGCGCTGCCGTCCGAGGGCGGCAACGAGGGGCAGCCCCTTGGCGCCGACGAGGCGCTGGCCGCCAGCGCGACCTGGCTGAACAACCGCAAGCTGTCGATCTATGGCGGCTCGAACGAGATCCAGCGCGGCATCATCGCCGGCGCATTGGCACGGGGGTAAGGGCATGGATTTCAGCCTTTCGGACGAACACCGCATGCTGCAGGACAGCCTGCGCGGCATCCTGAACCGCCACACGGGCGACGACGCGATGGCCCCCCTGCTGGAGGCCGGCGTCATCGAGGCCCTGCTGACCGAGGACGAGGGCGGCTTCGACGGATCGGGTGCCGCCGTGGCCCTGGTCTTCGAGGAGCTGGGCCGCGCGGGCGCCGCGCTGCCGCTGATCGGCACCATGATCGGGCGCGCCGCGCTGGCGCAGGCGGGCATGCCCGACGATGAGGCCCGCGCGGCCTTTGCCGATGCCGAACCCGGCACGCGCGCCGATCGCGGGGTGGCCATCCGCGCCGATGGCGACCGCCTGACGGGCCGCAAGACGATGGTGGCGGGGGCCGAGGATGCGACCCACCTGATCGTCACCACCGCCGACGCGCTGTGGCTGGTCGCCGCCCGCGCCGAGGGTCTGGCCCTGACCGCGTTCCCGATGATGGACGGCCAGCGCGGCGCCGACCTGGAATTCGCGGAAACCCCTGCGCAGCGGCTGGGCAGCCTGTCCGATTTCGGCGCGGTCCTGTCCCGCGCCGCGCTGGCCCATGCCGCCCGCACCCTGGGCGAGATCGAGGCCGCGGTCGATCTGACGCTGGACTATCTGCGCACCCGCAAGCAGTTCGGGCGTGCGCTGTTCGACTTCCAGGCGCTGGCCCATCGTGCGGCCGAGCTGACGGTCGAACGCGAACAGGCGCGATCCGCCGTCGTGAACCTTGCCGCGCATCTGGATGCCAAACCGCATCTGCGCGACCGCCATGTCCAGGCCTGCAAGGTCACCGTGGGCCGCGTCGCCCGTCTGGTCGCCGAGGAATCCGTCCAGCTGCATGGCGGCATCGGCATGACCGAGGAATACGCGCTGGCGGGCATGATCCGCCGCCTGATCGCGGGCGATACCGCGATGGGGGATGCGGATTACCACCTCGAACGCTTTGCCAATGGCGAGGCCGCATGGACCTGATCCTGGACGAGACCGGGACGCAGCGGCTGATCGGCTATGTCGTCGATATCGGCGCGGGCGACGGCACCGCCGCCTGCCGCCTGGACCTGGACGACCGGCACCTGAACCGGCAGGGGATGCTGCATGGCGGGCTGGCCGCGACGCTGCTGGACAGCGCGATGGGCACGACCGGCAGCCTGACGGTCGATCCGTCGGGGCGCCATCCCTTCACCACGCTGTCGCTGACGGTGAACTATGTCGCGCCCGGTCGCCCCGGCATCGTCGAGGCGCGGGGCCGCATCACCGGCGGCGGTCGCAGCACCCTGTTCATCGAGGGCGCGTTGCGGCATCAGGACGGAACGCTGATCGCCACGGCGACCGGCGTCTTCCGCAAGTCCCGACAGGAGCCCTGATGTCCACGCCCCTCACCAACCCCCATTGCGAGATCAGCGATCTTGGCGATCGCCTCGTGGTCGAGAACCGCAACGCCGGTCGCCGCAACGCCCTGACGCCCGAATTCTACGAGGGGCTGCACCACGCGCTGACGCTGGCCGCGGACAACCCCCGCATCGGCTCGGTCATCCTGATGGGCGAGGGGGATTTCTTCTGCGCGGGGGGCGATCTCAACTCGCTCATCACCGCGCAGCACCTGTCCGACGAGGAACGCCGCGCCCGCATCGACGCGCTGAACGCGCTGATCCGCGCGGTCGTGAACTGCCCCCGTCCGGTCATCGCCGTGGTGGAAGGTGGCGCGGCAGGGGCGGGCATGTCCCTTGCGCTGGCCTGCGACATGGTGATCGCCGCGCGGAACGCGCAGTTCACGGCGGCCTATGTGAATGCGGGCCTGGTGCCCGACGGGGGGCTGACCGCCGCGATGGGCGCCGCCCTGCCGCCGCAGGTCGCGGCGCAGATGGCGCTGACGGGCCTGCCCCTGGGGGCCGAGCGGCTGCACGCGCTTGGCGTCGTCAACGAGCTGACCGAACCGGGCGAGGCGATCATGGCCGCGATGGCCTTGGCGGACCGTCTGGCCGCCGGCCCTGCCGAGGCCCAGGCCGCGATCAAGCGCCTGCTGACCGGCTGGCGAGAGATCGCCTTCGAGGCGCAGCTGGTCGCCGAACGCGACGCGATGGCCCATGCGCTTGCCGCACCCGAAGCCGCCGAGGGGATCGGCGCCTTCCTGGAAAAACGCAAACCCGACTTCCGAAGATTGCGCGAGGAATCATGACCGAAGACGTCCGCATCCATCAGCTGTTCGATCGCGCGGCCCATGCGCATCCGCACCGGCCCGCCATCACCGACTGGACGGGTCGGACGTTCGATTACCATGAATTGCAGCAGCTGGTGCTGCGGACGGTCGATGACCTTCGGGGGCTGGGCCTGCGCGCGGGCGACCGCCTGCTGGTCCTGTCCGAGAACGCGGCGACGGTGCCCGTCCTGCTGCTGGCCGCCAGCCGCATGGACGCGGTGGCCGTTCCCGTGAACGCGCGCATGACCGGCCCCGAGCTGCGCAAGATCGCGGACCATACCCGTCCCCGGCTGACGCTGTACCTGTCCGATGTCAGCGAGCCCGCCCGCGACCATGCAGCCGCCGCGGGCGCGCGCCCGGTCGACCTGGCCGATGCGTCGCTTCACGTCGAGGGCCCGTTCGATGTCGACCCCGAGACGGTCGAGGATGATGCCGGCATGACGGCGGTGATCCTCTATACCACCGGGACGACGGGCACGCCCAAGGGCGTCATGCTGACCCATGGCAACCTGATCTTCGGGGGCGGCTCCTCGGCCAGGCTGCGCGGCATCGTGCCCGAGGACCGGATCTATGGCGCGCTGCCGATGACGCATGTGTTCGGGCTGACCTCGATGGCCTGCGCGGGGCTGTCCTCGGGGGCGCATCTGATGCTGGTGCCGCGCTTCAGCGCGGGCGCGGTGCTGGATGCGCTGGTGGGGGGCGTGACCGTCCTGCCCGCCGTTCCGCAGATGCACGCCGCCATCATGGCCGAGGCCCGCTCGCGCGGCATGACGCGGCTGGAGGGGCCGTTGCGCTATGTCAGCAGCGGTGCCGCGCCGCTGGACCCCGACTGGAAGCGCCGCGCCGAGGAATTCTACGGCATCGCCCTGCAGAACGGATACGGCATGACCGAGACGACGGCGGGCGTGACCATCACGGTGAACGAGAAGGGCGATCCCGACCCCTCGGCGGGGATTCCGCTGCCGGGGGCAGAGATCGCGCTGGACGAATCCGTCGGACGCGAACCCGGCACCGGCGAGGTGCTGACCCGCGGCCCGCATGTCATGCGCGGATATTTCCGCAACGAACAGGCCACCGCGCAGGTGCTGTCCGCCGATGGGTGGCTGCGCACGGGCGATCTGGGGCGGCTGGACCCGCAGGGGCGGCTGCATATCGTCGGCCGCAGCAAGGAGCTGATCATCCGTGGCGGCTTCAACGTCTATCCGCCCGAGGTCGAGGCCGCGCTGAACGACCATCCCGCCGTGCTGCAGGCAGCCGTCATCGGGCGCAAGCTGGAGGGCGGCGACGAGGAGATCCTGGCCTTCTGCCAACTGTCCGGCCATGCGGAGGTCACTTGCGACGAGCTGGCCCGTCACGCGGCCGAGCGCCTGTCGCCCTACAAGCGGCCCGGTCGCATCGTGATCTGCGGCCCGCTGCCGGCGGCGGCGACGGGCAAGATCCTGAAGCACCGCCTGATCGAGCATTTCGCGGACCTGCTGAACAGCCCCGCCTGAGGGCCTAGTCGTCGAAGACCAGCCTGTGGTCCGGGGGATAGAACTGGCGCGCGAACGAAACCGGCACGCCATCGACCAGGCTGGTCCGTTCGATCGCCAGCACCGGCGTGCCGTCGGGCAGCCCCAGGTTGACCGCGCAGGATCCGCTGGCGCCTTCCGACAGGATGGCAAAGCGCGTCTGGGTGACGGCATGGCTGCGGTTCAGCCAGTCATGCGGGGCCTCGTCGCCGAAATGCTGCGGATCGGGCAGGTCCAGATGGCCCGGATGCAGCCAGACGGCCTCGCAACAATGCGGCTTGTCATCCGCCAAGTGACGGGTGCGGACCATCACCAGTTCCTCGGGCATGCCGTGGCACAGGGCGGCTGCGGCGCGGGGCGTGGCGACGCGATGCTCGCAGCCGGTCATCTCGTAGCGATAGGCGGCGCGCATGGCCTCGACCTCGTCGCGGATGAGGGGCATGCGCAGGGTCATCCGGCGGACCGGTGTGGCGGCGACGCGCGTGCCGACCTTGCGGCGGCGTTGCACGATGCCGCTTTCGGCCAGTTCGCGCAGCGCGCGGTTCACCGTCGCCCTTGCGCAGCCCATCTGCTGCGCAAGCTCCTGCTCGGTCGGGATGAGATCGCCGGGGGCCCATTCGCCGGATCGGATCCGGTCGAGCACATGCTCCCGGATCGACTGCCAGCTGTGGACCCGAGGTCGCGTCACCATTCCGCCTTCATTCCCGATCTTCACCCGTCCGCACCTCCGATGCTTTGGTTCAGGTTAGGTAAGTTTAACCCGAAGGCGCACCTGTCGGAATGGACAAAAATGGCTGAATCACGACGTTTTCCTTTACTTTCCAATGTCATAAGTGCACGATGTGCAAGATTTCGAAGCGAGGGACTGGCGTGTCGATCAACCTGGCGATGAACCCCGCAGGCGCGGCGACGCGCGGAATGGCCACCTCGTGGGGGGTGCTGACGGCCATCAGCCTGTGCCACATGGTCAACGACGTGATGCAGTCGCTGCTGTCGGCGATCTATCCGCTGCTGCGCGCGGAATTCGCGCTGAGCTATGCCCAGATCGGGGTGATGACCTTCGCGTTCCAGGTCACGGCATCGCTGCTGCAACCGCTGATCGGGATGGCGACGGACCGTCATCCGCAGCCCCGTTCGCTGCCCTTCGGGATGATCTCGACCCTGGGCGGGGTGCTGATGCTGGCCACCGCGCAGCATTACGCGATGCTGCTGGCGGGGGCGATGATGATCGGCGTCGGCTCGGCGGTGTTCCATCCCGAAAGCTCGCGCGTGGCGCGGCTGGCATCGGGCGGGCGGTTCGGGACGGCGCAGTCGCTGTTCCAGCTGGGCGGGAATTTCGGCCAGTCGATGGGCCCGCTGCTGGCGGCCTTCATCGTCGTCCCGCTCGGGCGGCCCGCGGTCGCGTGGTTCGCGGTGGCGGCGGCGCTTGGGGTGGCGATCCTGTGGCGGGTCGGCGCCTGGGCCGAGACGCGCCGCCGCGCGGGGGCCGCGATGCCCGACCGCAGCCTGCCGTTCCCGCGCGCCACCATCATCCGCGCCATCGCGGTCTTGGCCGTGCTGACCTTCACCAAGAACATCTATACCGCCTCGATGGCGAGCTATTTCACCTTCTTCACCATCGAGAAGTTCGGCCTGGGGGCGCAGGGCGCGCAGATCATGCTGTTCCTGTTCATGCTGGGCATGGCGGGGGGCGTGATGATGGGCGGCGTCATCGGCGACCGGATCGGACCGCTGCGGGTGATCTGGTTCTCGATCCTGGGGGTGCTGCCGCTGACGCTGGCGCTGCCGCATGTGGGGCTGGTGCCGACGGGCGCGCTGGCTTTCGCCATCGGGCTGATCCTGGCATCGGCGTTTCCGGCCATCGTGGTCTTCGCGCAGGAACTGGTGCCGGGGCGGACCGGCATGATCGCGGGGCTGTTCTTCGGCTTTGCCTTCGGCATGGGCGGGATCGCCGCCGCGGCGCTTGGCGTGCTGGCCGACAGCCAGGGGATCGAGTGGGTCTTCGGGCTGTGTTCGGTGCTGCCCGTGCTTGGGGTGCTGGCGATCTTCCTGCCGCGCAGGCCGGTCGCGGGCTGATCCATGACGCAGCCCGTCGTGATCCATGTCGGCCCCGAGGGTCCGCTCGAGTACGCGGTGGTGCGGATGTTCCGCGAAAGCGGCCATCAGGCGCTGCTGCATCAGAAGGGCGCCCTGGCCGAGGATGTGTTCCATGCCATGGCGCGAAATCGCCCGCCGCTGCGCCGCTGGCCGGATGCGCGGTTCTTCGCGGGCCTCTATCGTCATGCGCCGATCTGGCGCCCCCCGCTGGAGGCGTGGCGCTGTCTGCGGTTCCTGCGTGACAGCCTGCCCCATGCGCATTTCCTGATGATCGAGCCGGACCCCCGCTGGTCGCTGTGGCGGGCGGGGCGGGGCGATGCGCTGGCATGCTGGCGACGGCGGACGGGGCTGCCCGACGCCACGCTGCCGGGCCTGTGGGACGAACAGCTCGAGGAACACCGCGCGCGGCTGGAGGACCTGTTCGGTGACGATCCCCGCCTGATCCGGCTGGACCCCACAGCCGAGGGGCCTGCCGAATTCGCGCAAAGGCTGGGGGCGATCCTGCCGATGGGGCCGCCGCCCTTCGCGGAATGGCCCGCCCCGTCGCGGCCCGCGATCGGTGCCGCCCGCCTGATGGCGCGACCCGAGCCGCCCGTGGCCCCGCCCGGCTGGGCCGAGGACGTGGCCCGTTTCTGCCTGGGCGATCTGCGCCGGGGGCAGGGCGGTAATGCGGGCCTTTCGCGGCATGCCTGCGACTGGGACGGCCAGGGCTTTGCGACGCCCGAGGGGCGCGGGCGCAGGCTGGCCGTGGCGCAGGGGCCGGACGGCGCGGTCGCCGTTCCGGAACCCGACCGCCATTTCAAGCTGCTCCGCGCCGAGGGCGTGGTGAACGACATCCTTGCACTGGACCGCCGCGATCCCGTCCGCATCGACATGGAGGATTCGCGCTGGTTCGGCAGTCCGCAGGGCGATGCGCTGGACCGGCCCGTCATCTGCCACAACCGCCGCGTGGGGGCCGTGAACGCGGTCCTGTGGCCCTTGCCCGACCAGCATGCGATCGGCCTGCCGGGCTTCGATCCCGAAACGCCGCCCGACGACATCCCCTGGGACGCCAAGGAGGATCGCCTCGTCTGGCGGGGCATGATCTCGGGGTCCGAGATGACCGAAGGCGTGAAGCCCGGTGCCGCCGCGCATGTGCTGCTGTCGCAGCTGGCCGATCCGGCGCTGCGCGACGAGGCATGGGAGCGGCTGCGCAACACCAACCGGCTGAGCTTCGTCACGCGCTTCATCGACGATCCGGATTTCGATATCGGCGTCGTGCTGGCCTGGGGGTTCCGGCAATTCGCCTCGGACCCGCTGATCGCGCCCTTCCTGCGCCCCCGGATGGACCTGCACGATTTCCGCCGCTTCCGGTACCAGCTGTGCATGACCGGCTATGACCACGGGTCGAACTTCATCCAGGCGCTGGACGGCAACGGCGTCCTTCTGGCCGAGGATGACGGCTGGGAGGTGTTCTATTCCGGCAGGTTCCGGCCCTGGCGACACTTCATCCCGGTCGCTCGGAACATGACCGACATCCGGCAGAAGCTGGACTGGGCGCGGGCCAATCCCGACCGCTGCCGCGAGATGTCGCGCGCCGCCCGGACCGAATTGCGCAGCCTGCGCGACCCCGAGGCGCGGCAGCAGATCATGCGCCTGATCCTCGACGGGATCGCAAGGGCGCGATAAGGCAGGGGCATGGACACCATTCGCATCGCGCCCCTGACGCCCGAAGCCTTCGCCCCCTTCGGCGAGGTGCTGACCCCGAAACCCGCCCCCGACCGCATGATCAATCGCGGTCGCTGCGAACGCCATCACGCTCTGGCCACGGTCGAGCGCGGCGGGGGCGAGGCGATCATCTCGATCTTCCGGTCCGAACCGGTCGCGCTGCCGTATGATTGCGACCTTCTGGAGCGCCACCCCTTCGGCAGCCAGGCCTTCATGCCGCTTGGCCCCGATGCGTGGCTGTCGGTCGTGGCGCATGACGTGGACGGGGTGCCGGGGCGGCCGCTGGCGTTCCTCGTGCCGCCGGGGGTGGGGCTGAACCTGCGCGCAGGCGTGTGGCACGGGGTGCTGACGCCGCTGGATCGCGCGGCCGATTTTCTGGTGATCGACCGCGAGGGGCAGGGCACGAACCTGCAGGAGGTTACCATCCCGACTGTCAGGATCGCACGATGAGCGGGCCTGACCTGTCCTTCGAACTGGCGGCACAGGCGCGCGGTGCGAAATTGGTCGCGGGCGTGGACGAGGTCGGGCGCGGTCCGCTGGCCGGTCCCGTCACCGCCGCCGCCGTGATCCTGCCGCAGGGCGACCTGCCGCCCGGCCTGAACGACAGCAAGAAGCTGACGGCCAGGCGGCGCGAGGCGCTGGACGAATGGATCCGCGCGAATTGCGACTGGGCCGTCATCCATGTGGACGTGGACGAGATCGACCGCCTGAACATCCTGCGCGCCAGCCAGCTTGCGATGGTCCGCGCGGTCGCCGCATTGCGCCAGCGTCCCTGCCACGCGCTGATCGACGGAAACCTGATCCCGCAGGGCCTGGATTGCCCCGCCGAGGCCGTGGTCAAGGGCGACGCGCGCAGCGTCTCGATCGCGGCGGCGTCCATCCTGGCCAAGGTCGAACGCGACCGCGTGATGGTGGATTTGGCGCAACAGCATCCGGGCTATGGCTGGGACGGCAATGCGGGATACCCCACCCCCGCCCACAAGGAGGCGTTGCAGCGCCTTGGGGTGACACCACATCATCGGAAAAGCTTCGCCCCCGTCCACAAGATGTTGTGTAAATAGCACTTGACAAGGGATTGTTCCAAAAAACGAATTGACGACGAATCGGGTCTGAATCATTTTTAGGGGATACCAGACCGGCCGAAGCCGGCTCTCCCCAGAGGCAGATAATGACGAAGACCAAGGAACCACGCGCGGATTCCGCGCGCCCATTGCCGTTGAACCAGATCCTTGCGGGCGACTGCATCGATCTGATGAACGGCCTGCCGGAAGGCAGCGTGGATCTGGTCTTCGCGGATCCGCCCTACAACCTGCAACTGCGCGGCGACCTGCACCGGCCCGACAACAGTCGCGTCGATGCGGTGGACGATCACTGGGACCAGTTCGCGGGCTTTGCGGCCTATGACGAATTCACGCGCGCATGGCTGGGGGCTGCGCGCCGGATTCTGAAGCCGAACGGCGCGATCTGGGTCATCGGCAGCTATCACAACATCTTCCGCGTGGGCAGCGAACTGCAGAACCAGGGTTTCTGGATCATGAACGACGTGATCTGGCGCAAGTCGAACCCGATGCCGAACTTTCGCGGCAAGCGGCTGACCAACGCCCACGAGACGCTGATCTGGGCCGCGAAATCCGAAGCCAGCAAGACGACCTTCAACTACGAGGCGCTGAAGTCGCTGAACGAGGGCACGCAGATGCGCAGCGACTGGGTGCTGCCGATCTGCACCGGAGGCGAGCGCCTGAAGGACGCGGCCGGCGACAAGGCCCATCCCACGCAGAAGCCGGAATCCCTGCTGCATCGCGTGATCGTGGGCACGACCAATCCCGGCGACGTGATCCTTGACCCGTTCTTCGGGACCGGCACGACGGGCGCGGTCGCCAAGATGCTGGGCCGCGACTATATCGGGATCGAGCGCGAGGAAGCCTATCGCGAGGTGGCGACGCGCAGGCTGGCGCGGGTGCGCAGGCTGGACGCCGATGCCATCGCCACGACGCGCCCCAAGCGGGCCGAGCCGCGCATCCCCTTCGGGCAGGTCATCGAACGCGGCATGCTGCGCCCCGGAGAGGAGCTGTATTCCATCGGCAACCGCCACAAGGCCAAGGTCCGCGCCGATGGCAGCCTGATCGGCCGCGACGTCAAGGGCAGCATCCACCAGGTGGGGGCTGCGCTTGAAGGTGCGCCCTCGTGCAACGGATGGACCTATTGGCATTTCCGCCGCGAGGGCAAGATGATCCCGCTGGACATCCTGCGCCAGCAGATCCGCGCCGAGATGGAGGGCGAGAACGCCCGTCCGAACTGAATTCCGCCCTGCTTCACCCGAACCGGCAGGCCGCATGGCCGCCGAAGGGCACCTTGCCCCGCCATCCTTGCATGGCGGGGCTTTTTCATGGCGTCACAGCGCGTTGCGGGGCATGGGCAGCTGGCCCTTGTTATAGGGCGCCCAGTCCGTGATCTCGGGATAGAACTGCTTGCGCCAGGCGCGGACGCGCGGGTTCATCCGGCGACGCCACAAGGGCGGCACCATCGCAAGGAAGGTCATCGCCGGGTATCCCATCGGCAGCTGCGGGGCCTCGTCGGCGCCATAGGTCTGCAGCAGGGGAAAGCGGCGGTCGGGTTTGGTGTGGTGGTCCGAATGACGCTGCAGGTTGATCAGCAGCCAGTTCGTGGCCTTGTGGCTGGCGTTCCAGCTGTGGCGCGGGCGCACGGGCTCGTACCGACCCTCGCCCAGATGTTTGCGCGACAGGCCGTAGTGCTCGACATAGTTCACCAGTTCCAGCTGCCACACGGCGACGAAGGCCTGGAACAGGAACAGGCCGATCCCGGCCCAGCCGCCCAGCAGCGCCGCCAGCGCCAGCATCCCGCCTTGCAGCGCCGCATAGCGCCAGAAGGGGTTGCGCCGGTCGAACGGCCCGCGGCGCGCGCGTTTCAGGAACCCGGTCTCGGCCCGCCACGCGCTGCGCGGGCCATCGGTCAGGACGCGCCAGAAGAAGCGGTGGAACCCCTCGTTATATCGCGCGGAAACGGCGTCGCGCGGGGTCGAGACCCAGGAATGATGGACCAGCAGATGCTCGGTCCGGAAATGCGAATACATGACGCTGGCCAGCAGAAGGTCGCCCAGCCAGCGTTCCAGCGGCGATTTCTGGTGCAGCAGCTCGTGGGCATAGACGATGCCGATGGTCCCCGACACGATGCCGATGGCGAAGAACAGCCCCAGACCTTCCCAGCCCGACAGCTGCCCCGCGCCGGTCCACCAGATCGCGCCGAAGATCATCGCGAATTGCAGCGGGAACCAGACGATGGTGACGGCGCGGTGCCAGAACAGCTGCTCGGTCGCGGTCTCGGGGTCGGGATTGTCCTCGTTCAGGCCCAGGATGCCGTCCAGCGCAGTGGACAGGTACCAGGCATAGAACGGCACGATCGCCCACCACCAGCCGCCCAGCCACGCGGCCAGCGCGACCAGCGGGATCAGTGCGACCGACAGCCAGAAGGGCGCTGCGGCGGGGATGCGGGCATGGGACGAGTCGCTCATGCCCCGAAGCTTACGCCGTCAGGATCGGCCGCGCCACATCCCAGACCTTGCGCATCAGCCCCGGCAGGGCGTCCCGGTCGATCTGCCGCAGGGGGATCAGTTCGCCGCGTTCGGGGTTGCCGGTCAGCTCGCCGGTCATGACCGTCAGCTCCAGCGTGAAATGCGTGAAGACATGGCGCACGGTGCCGACATCGCGCCATTCGGCGGGCCCCGGCGGGGGCAGGTCGCGCCCGTCCCACCCGGCCGAGGGAAAGGCCAGCGTACCCCCCAGCAGCCCCTTGGCGGGGCGATGTTCCAGCAGCACCGCATCGCCGGATCGCGCGACCCATGCCGTGCCGCGGCGTTCGGGCTTGGGGGCCTTGGGCGTCTTGCGGGGCAGGTCCGCCGCGATGCCCGCCTTACGCGCGGCGCAGTGGTCCACCAGCGGGCAGATCGCGCAGGCGGGCTTGCGCGGGGTGCAGATCGTCGCGCCCAGGTCCATCATCGCCTGCGCGTAATCGCCGGGGCGTTCCTGCGGGGTGATCGTGCCCGCAAGGGCCGTCAGCTCGGGCTTGGCGCGGGGCAGGGGCGTTTCCACCGCGAACAGCCGCGAGACGACGCGTTCCACGTTGCCGTCCACCACGGTCTCGGGGCGCTGGAACGCGATGGATGCGATCGCAGCCGAAGTATAGGGCCCGATCCCCGGCAGCGCGGCCAGCCCCTCGCGCGTGTCGGGGAATCCGCCCATTTCAGCGACGGCGCGGGCGCAGGCCAGCAGGTTGCGCGCGCGGGCATAATATCCAAGCCCCGCCCATTCGGCCATGACGCGGGCGTCCTCGGCCGCGGCAAGCTCCCCGACCGTGGGCCACAATTCGGTGAAGCGCAGGAAATAGGCCTTCACCGCCGCCACGGTGGTCTGCTGCAGCATCACCTCGGACAGCCAGACGCGATAGGGATCGGCGGTCGCGCCGCCCGGCGGCATGCGCCAGGGCAGGTCGCGGGCATGGCGGTCGTACCATTGCAGCAGGTCGCGGGCGATCACCCCATTGTCACGCAATTATGTGGCCTTCTACTGACTGGCCCGCTTTCATCCGGGGCGGTGGCTGGCTAAGGATTGGGACGTGTTACCAGCAAAGGCCGAGATGTCCCAGCCGTCCGACAGCACCAAGGCACGTCCCCGTCGTCGCAGCCGCGGCTTTCAGGCGGCGTCGCTGCTGCTGACGCAGCGGGTGCAGAAGGCCGCCGAAGGGCGCGGATTCGCGGTGTCGCGCCTGCTGACCAACTGGCCCGAGATCGCGGGCCCCCAGTTGGCCGCCGTAACGCGGCCCGTGCGCATCAGCCATTCGCGCGGGGCCTTCGGTGCGACGTTGACGCTGCTGACGACCGGCCCCATGGCCCCGATGGTGGAAATGCAGCTGCCGCAACTGCGCGACAGGGTGAACGCCTGCTATGGCTACAACGCCGTGCAGCGGATCAGCCTGACCCAGACCGCCGCGACCGGCTTCGCCGAGGGGCAGGCCAGCTTCGCGGGGGCGCCCAAGGCCGCACCCGTGCCCCCCTCGCCCGAGGCTGAACGCGCGGCGACGCGCGCGGCCCAGGGGTTCGAGGACCCGACATTGGCCGCCGCGATCCAGCGGCTTGCCCTCAACATTGCCACACGCAAGACCTGAAAGGATCCGTCCCATGTTTCTTCGTTCCGCCGCGACCGCCTTCGCGCTGAGCCTTGCCGTCCCCGCCGCCGCGCAAGAGGCCGAGACCCTTCCCGATGTCGTGCTGGGCGACGCTGACGCGCCCGTCACCGTGATCGAATATGCCAGCTTCACCTGCGGGCATTGCGCCAATTTCCACGAGAACGTCTTTCCGGACCTGAAGGCCGAATATATCGACACCGGCAAGGTCAAGTTCGTCCAGCGCGACATCTATTTCGACCAGCCGGGCCTGTGGGCCGGGGTGCTGGCGCGCTGCACCGGCGACGAGAAATTCTATCCCGTGGCGGACATGCTCTTCGACGAGCAGTCGGAATGGCTCTCGGGCGGTTCGGGCGACGAGATCGCGGCCCAGCTGCGCCGCATCGGCCTGAAGGCCGGCATGACCGAGGAACAGATGACCGCCTGCTGGAACGACACCGCCAAGGTCGAACAGCTGATCGCCACCTTCCAGGCGAACGCCACCGCCGATGGCATCGACGCGACGCCCACCTTCGTCATCGAGGGCGAGAAGGTGGCCAACCAGCCGTGGGAGGACCTGAAGGAGGTCATCGACGCCAAGCTGGAAGCGGCCGAGTAAGCGGCACTTCGCGACCGTCGCCGTCCGGTGAACACGAAATGTTGAACTTCGTGCCCGGACGGCGCAACCTGTCCCCCAAGCGGCGTGCCGCATTCAGCAAGGGACAGGTTCAATGATTCAGGAATTCAAGACATTCATCCAGCGCGGCAACGTGATCGATCTTGCCGTCGGCATCATCATCGGCGCGGCCTTCACCGCGATCGTCAACTCGCTCGTGGCCGACCTGATCAACCCGATCATCGGCCTGGCCACCGGCGGCGTCGATTTCACGGACAAGTATTTCGTCCTGTCGGGCGACGTGCCCGAAGGTGTCAGCCTGGAGGTTGCGCGCGAATCCGGGGCGGCGATCTTTGCCTATGGGTCGTTCGTGATGGCGGTGATCAACTTCCTCATCATCGCGTGGGTCGTCTTCATGCTGGTCAAGGCCGTCAACCACATGAAGCCCAAGGAAGAAGCCAAGGAAGAGGCCCCCGCCGGCCCCAGCCAGGAAGAGCTTCTGGCCCAGATCCGCGATCTGCTGGCCGATCGCAGCCCGACCGTCTGACGATACGGCCCCGGCATCGCGCCGGGGCCCTTGCCGTCACAGGCCCAGCAGGACCTCGGGGGTGACGGCGTCCAGGCTCAGCGCCTCGCCCACCGGGGGCGAGGTCAGCTGCCCTTCATGCACCGACAGCCCCGCGCGCAGATGCGCATCCTCGGTGACGGCCCTGCGCCAGCCCTTGTCCGCCAGTGCCAGCAGATGCGGCATGGTCGCGTTCGACAGCGCCTGGGTCGAACTGCGCGCGACCGCGCCCGGCATGTTCGCCACGCAGTAATGCACGATGCCGTCCACCTCGTAGATCGGGTCCTGATGCGTCGTGGCCTTCGAGGTCTCGAAGCAGCCGCCCTGGTCGATGGCCACATCCACGAGGACCGACCCCTGCGGCATGGTGGACAGCTGTTCGCGGCTGACAAGCTTCGGGGCCGCCGCGCCCGGGATCAGCACCGCGCCGATCACCATGTCCGCGCTGCGGATTAGCTCTGCCGTCGCGGCGGCGCTGGCGAATTGCGTCGTCAGGCGCCCCATGAACACGTCGTCCAGATAGGACAGCCGCGGGATGGAGCGGTCCAGCACGGTCACGTTCGCGCCCATGCCGACCGCGACCCGCGCGGCCGCCGTTCCCACGACCCCGCCGCCGATCACCACGACATTCGCCGGACGCACGCCCGGCACGCCGCCCATCAGCACGCCGCGCCCGCCATTGGCCTTCTGCAGCGCCCATGACCCGACCTGCGGGGCAAGCCGGCCCGCGACCTCGGACATGGGGGCCAGCAGGGGCAGGCCGCCCCGCGCATCCGTCACGGTCTCGTAGGCGATGGCGGTGACGCCCGATGCCAGCAGGTCGCGCGTCTGGTCGGGATCGGGCGCAAGGTGCAGATAGGTGAACAGCACCTGCCCCTTGCGCAGCATCTTGCGTTCGGCGGCCTGCGGTTCCTTGACCTTGATCACCAGTTCCGCCCAGTCGAACAGGCTGGCCGCGTCCGGGGCGATCCTTGCGCCCGCGGCGGCATAATCGTCGTCGTCATATCCCGCGCCCAAGCCCGCGCCGGTCTCGACCATGACCTCGTGGCCGCGTCCGATGGCCTCGGTCGCGGCGGCGGGTGTCAGGCCCACGCGGAATTCCTGCGGCTTGATCTCTTTTGGGCATCCGATCTTCATCGCGCTCCTCCCAGAATGCTTGATGTTTCGATGATGCCAGCCGAACGCGCGAAGGTGCTGCGAAGATGCAGGCCGCGCTTGGGCGGGCGGTGCAGAAAGCGCTGGCGCGGGCGCATGTTTTCGAAGAATCTGCGGCCATGCAGGACCTTGACGCAATAGACCGCCGTATCCTTGGCCTTCTTCAGAAAGAGGGCCGAATCAGCAATGCCGAGCTGGCGCTGCGGGTGCATCTGTCGCCCTCGGCCTGTCACCGCCGCGTGCAGCGGCTGGAAGAGGCGGGCGTCATCTCGGGCTATGTCGCGCTGCTGGACGCACGCGCGCTGCGCCGCCAGACCACGGTCTTCGTCGAGATCACGCTGTCGGGCCAGGCGGACGAGGTTCTGGACGCGTTCGAGCGTGGCGTGGCCCAGATCCCTGACGTGCTCGAATGTCACCTGATGGCGGGGACGGCGGATTACCTGCTGAAGATCGTGGTCGAGGATACCGACGATTTCGCGCGCATCCATCGCCAGCACCTGTCGCGCCTGCCGGGCGTGGCGCAGATGCATTCCAGCTTCGCGCTGCGCACCGTGTTCCGCACTACCGCGATCCCGGTCTGATGCCACTTCTGGTCGCCGCGTGATGGCAATGTGATCGGCATCGACGGAACCCGTATGGCACTGCCGGACGTTGTCGCCGCAATCTGATTGCGGAGAGAAGACATGCTGAACAATCCTCTCAAGACACTGATGACGGGCGTTGCGACCGCGACGCTGCTGGCCACCGGCGCGATCGCGCAGACGGCCGAGATCGACACCCCCGAGGGCCGCACGGTCATTGTCCCCGAGGCCGCGCTGGAGACCTCGCCCTCGGAAGGGTTCGTCGTCGAGAGCGACTATCCCATGCTGGAAAGCGTCGAGAACAACGAACTGATCGCCGAGACGCTGATCGCCCAGGGCTACAGCGACGTGCTGATCAGCCGCGAAGGCCCGATGCTGACGGTCACGGCACAGCGCGCGGGCGTCCCGATCGAGCTGGTCTACAGCACCGCGAACGGTCGCCTCGTCTCGGTCGACGGGGTCGAGACGCGGGCGGATGCGGATCCCAGCTCGGCCAATAACGACACGATGCAGCCGGGCCTGACCGAAGGCACGCCGGATGATGAAAGCGCCGACGATGCGGTGACGGATGGTGCGACCGATGACTCGATGACCGATGACGCGGACGCGACCCCCGACGCGGGCGACATGGGCGACACGACCGAGGGCACCGATGCCACGGATGGTGGCGATGCGGGCGATACCGGCAGCGATACGGGCAGCCAGGACGGCTCGGACGCCGATGGCGGTAGTGATTCCGGTGGCGACACCGGCAGCGATGCGGGCGGCGAATCGGACAGCGGCTCGGACAGCGGATCGGACGGTGGGTCCGATGGCGGTTCGGACGGCGGTTCGGATGGGGGCGACAGCAACAGCTGATCCCGTCCCTGCAAAAGGAAAGGCCCCGCGACATGGCGTCGCGGGGCCTTTTTCAACGCGGGCTCGCGTCGTCTTACAGTGCGCCTTCGCGCTGTGCCTTTTTACGGGCCAGCTTGCGGGCACGACGGACGGCCTCGGCCTTTTCACGGGCTTTCTTGACCGACGGCTTCTCGAAATGCTGCCGAAGCTTCATTTCGCGGAAGACACCTTCGCGCTGAAGTTTCTTCTTCAGAGCACGGAGCGCCTGTTCGACGTTGTTGTCGCGAACATTGACCTGCATGTGGTTGTCACCACCTTCCTAGGTTAGAGTTGATAGAATTGCAGGAAGCGTCCCGATACCAGACGGGCGGCTTCTTGTCCAGACTGGCGGCAGACGAGGCGAATGATGACCCAGACCGACCGCGATGCGCTGCTGGATGCCGCGCTCATCCACGTCCCCTTCGAGGGGATGAACGACGCCGCCCTGCGTGCGGGCGCGCGCGACATCGGCATGGCTGCCGACCTGATCGCGGTGCATTTCCCGCGTGGGGGCGCGGATCTTGCAGCGGCTTATCACCGGCGGGCTGATGCGGCGCTGCGCGACAGGCTGGCGACGGACCCGCCGCAGGGGCGTTTCCGCGACCGCGTGGCCGATTCGGTCTGGGCGCGGCTGGATCTGGTCGATCCCGAACTGGTCAGGGCAGGGGCCGCGACGCTGGCCATGCCGCAGAACGCGGGGCTGGCCGCGCGACTGGTCTGGGAAACCGCCGATGCGATCTGGACGGGGCTCGGCGACAGCTCGGACGATGTGAACTGGTATTCCAAGCGGGCAACGCTGTCGGCGGTGATCTCGGCCACGGTGCTGTTCTGGCTGGGCGACGAATCCGAGGGGCGGGCCGACACGCGCGAATTCCTGAACCGTCGGATCGAAGGCGTGATGCGCTTCGAGGGGGTGAAGGCGAAACTGTCGCGGCTGCCGGGCGTTTCCGCCGTGACGCGCGGTGCCTTCGGCTGGGTCCGTGCGCCGCGCAACCATCCGCTGCCCGGCAAGACCCGCTGAGCCCCGCCAGAAGCCAAGGAGAGAAGATGTTCCCTGACAGCATGACCGCGGTCGAGATCGCGTCCCCCGGCGCGGCCGACCAGCTTCGCGTGACGACGCGTCCGGTGCCCGTGCCGACCCATGACCAGATCCTGATCCGCATCGACCATGCGGGCGTGAACCGTCCCGACGTGCTGCAGCGGGCAGGCGCCTATGATCCGCCCGCGGGCGCATCCGACCTGCCGGGACTGGAATGTTCCGGCGAGATCGTGGCCGTCGGCGCGGGCGTCACGCGCTGGCGCAAGGGCGAGAAGGTCTGTGCGCTTCTGCCCGGCGGCGGCTATGCCGAATATGCCGTCTGCCATGCCGATCACGCGCTGCGCATTCCCGAAGGACTGTCCATGGCCGAGGCCGCGGCCATCCCCGAAACCGCCTTCACCGTCTGGTCGAACGTCGTCCAGCGCGGCGGCCTGACCGGGGGCGAGCGGTTCCTGGTGCATGGCGGCACCTCGGGGATCGGCATGATGGCGATCCAGACGGCGCGCGCACTTGGGGCGCGGGTCTTCGCGACGGCAGGCAGCGATGACAAGTGCCGCGCGATCGAGGCCCTGGGCGCGACGGCGATCAATTACCGCGAACAGGATTTCGTCAAGATCCTGCGCGAGGCGGGCGGCGCGGACCTGATCCTCGACATGGTCGGCGGCAGCTATATCCCGCGCAACATCAAGGCGTTGGCGCAGGACGGGCGGCTGGTGATGATCGCCTTCCTCGAAGGTCCCAAGGTCGATCTGAACTTCGCGCAGATCATGGTGAACCGCCTGACCGTCACCGGCTCGACCCTGCGCCCGCAATCCGATGTCGCCAAGGCCGAGATCGCGGACCAGCTGCGCAAGCAGCTGTGGCCGATGATCGCGGCGGGTTCGGTCGGCGTGACCATCGACAGAGAATTCGCCCTGGCCGATGCCGCCGAGGCCCATCGCCGGATGGAGACGAGCGAGCATATCGGCAAGATCGTCCTGAAGGTCGGCGCTTAACGCACGGCCTCCATCAGGATGCTGGCGCGGCTGCAGTCGCGCCGGACATCCGGGGCGCAGTCGCGGAACTGCAGGTCCTTGGTCATGCAGATCTTCAGCTCGGTCAGGGCACCGTCGCGGCAGGCCACGGTCAGCCCGTCGGGGCCGATATCCGGATTGACCTCCAGGAACGCCTCTTCGACGACGGCGGGGGGCAGGGTGATGTCGCGGCCCAGATCGTCGAACACCTCGGGGATGGTCAGCGATTCGTAGGCCTGCCGTGTCGCGTCATAGTAATCGCGAGAGGACAGCCCCGTGCAGCGCCCGTGCTTCTGCCACTGGTACCAGGCAAGGCCGCCGGACCCCATCACGTCGGCCATCGCCTGGCTTTCGCGCCGGGACGGGTCGCGTTCGCGGGTGTTGCAATATTCCGGCCAGCCATCCTCGTATTGCGGCCAGAGCCCGTGGACGCTGAAATCGCGGCCCGTTCCGCCCCTGCATTCGGGGGCGTCGCGATCGTCGCCGGTGGTCGAACACCATGTCGGCTGCCAGGACACCGCCAGCACGTAGTAATCGAAATCGCCGGCCACGTCTGCCGTGGCGGGAAGGGGCGCGGCAAGGGCCGCAAGCAGGGTCATCATCTTGCGCATGGGAACAGATTAGCCGCACCCGCGCGCCTGTCCATGCCCCATGCCGCGCGAATCCTCTTTTCCCCGGCCCCCGAAAACGCTATATCCCACCGCAATTCCCCCCCGAAAACGAGGAATGGCGCGAGCCGAAAGCCGTTTTTCCGGCCAAGCCCCCCATGTTCGGGACCAAGTTGCGAAGGAGACTGACATGAGCAAGCCGCTGATGGCCAAGGCCACCGCCGTCTGGCTGGTGGACAACACCACGCTCAGCTTCAAGCAGATCGGCGATTTCTGCGGTCTGCACGAGCTGGAGGTTCAGGGCATCGCCGATGGCGACGTGGCCGCGGGCGTGAAGGGTTACGACCCCGTCGCCTCGAACCAGCTGGACGCCGAGGAGATCAAGCGCGCCGAGGGCAGCCCCACCTACAAGCTGCGCCTGAAGCACAACCCCGCCGCCGATGGCGAGGAAAAGCGCCGTGGCCCGCGCTACACCCCGCTGTCCAAGCGCCAGGACCGTCCGAACGCGATCCTGTGGCTGGTCAAGTTCCACCCGGAACTGGCCGACGCGCAGATCGCCAAGCTGGTCGGCACCACCAAGCCCACGATCAACTCGATCCGCGAGCGCACGCACTGGAACATCCAGAACATGCAGCCGATCGACCCGGTCGCGCTTGGCCTGTGCCGCCAGACCGAACTGGACGCGGCCGTGCAGAAGGCCGCCAAGAAGGGCGGCGCGGAAGGCGGCGTGATGTCGGATGACGAACGTCGCAAGCTGGTCAGCACCGAGACCTCGCTGTCGATGACGGACGAGCCGCGCCTGCCCAGCTCGATCGCGGGCCTCGAGAACTTCTCGCTCAGCCGCGACGAGGACGAGAAGCCCGAGCCCGAGATCGACGCGGACAGCTTCTTCAACCTGCCCGACAGCTCGGATGACGACGAGGACGAGGATCGCTGATCCCGTCCCCGACCGCGAAGAAACGAAAAGGCCGGCGGTGACGCCGGCCTTTCCCGTTCGTGTCGTGGCATGTGCCGCTCAGGTGCGTCCGCGGACGGCCCGCGCAATGAAGATCAGGATGCACGCGCCCACGAAGCCCGCCAGCAGGTAGCCCAGGCTGAAGCTGGCCCCCGCCGCATAGAGGCCCAGAACCGAGCCGAAGATGAAATTGAACAGGACCGCGCCGATGATCCCCAGAAGGATGTTCATCAACAGGCCCATGTCGGACTTCATGAATTTCTCGGCAAGCCATCCTGCGATGCCGCCCACGATGATTGCTGCAAGCCAGCCCATATCAGCCTCCTAGTGTGATGTCGCGGGCTGGAAGCGCCCGCGACCGCTGCAGGGTGAACGTGGGTCGCGGGCAGGGGTTCCGCAGCTGTCGATCAGACCGACAGGCAGATGTATTTCATCTCCAGATAGTCATCCAGGCCGTGATGGCTGCCCTCGCGGCCCAGGCCCGACTGCTTGACGCCGCCGAAGGGCGCCACCTCGGTCGAGATGATCCCCGTGTTCACGCCGACGATGCCGTATTCCAGCCCCTCCTGGACGCGGGTGATGCGGCCCACGTCGCGGGCATAGAAATAGGATGCCAGCCCGAAGATCGTGGCATTCGCGGCTTCGACGGCCTCGTCCTCGGTCTCGAAGCGGAACAGCGGGGCCAGCGGGCCGAAGGTTTCCTCGGTGGCGACCTTCATGTCCGAGGTGACGCCCGTGACGACCGTCGGCTCGAAGAACAGC
Organism: Paracoccus sp. PARArs4; assembly: GCF_947311865.1. NCBI lineage: Bacteria > Pseudomonadati > Pseudomonadota > Alphaproteobacteria > Rhodobacterales > Paracoccaceae > Paracoccus > Paracoccus sp. PARArs4. The sequence goes on from NZ_CAMZMW010000002.1 coordinate 143,119, forward strand.
CCGTCCTTGGCCTTGCCGCCGGTCAGGACCTGCCCGCCATTCTCGGTCACGTCGCGGATATGTTCCTGCACCTTGCCGACGGCGTCCTCGTTGATCAGGGGGCCGGTGGTGGTTCCGTCCTCCAGCCCGTCACCGACCTTCAGCTTGGACACGGCAGCGGCCAGCTTCTCGGCGAAGGCGTCATAGACCCCGGATTGGACATAGATGCGGTTCGCGCAGACGCAGGTCTGGCCGTTGTTGCGGAATTTCGAGGCCATCGCGCCCTCGACCGCGGCATCCAGATCGGCGTCGTCGAAGACGATGAAGGGCGCGTTGCCGCCCAGTTCCATGCTGCATTTCATCACCTGGTCGGCGGCCTGGCGCAGCAGGATGCGCCCCACCTCGGTCGAGCCGGTGAAGGTCAGCTTGCGGACCTTGTGGTTCTCGCAGAATTCCTTGCCGATATCGCTGCTGCGGGTCGAGGGGATGACCGACAGGATGCCCTTGGGCAGGCCCGCGCGTTCGCCCAGGACCGCCATCGCCAGCGCCGACAGGGGCGTTTCGGCGGCAGGGCGCGCGACGAAGCCGCAGCCCACGGCCAGCGCGGGACCGGCCTTGCGCGCGATCATCGCGTTCGGGAAGTTCCACGGCGTGATGGAGCCCACGACCCCGATCGGCTGGCGGATCACGCTGATGCGCTTGTCGGGCTGGTGGCCGGGGATCGTCTCGCCATAGACGCGCTTGGCCTCTTCGCCGAACCACTCGATGAAGCTGGCGCCATAGGCGATCTCGCCCTTGGCCTCGGCCAGCGGCTTGCCCTGTTCGGCGGTCAGGATGGTGCCGAGGTCGTCCTGGGCCTCGATCATCAGGTCGTACCACTTGCGCATGACCTGCGCGCGTTTCTTGGCGGTGCGGGCGGCCCAGCCGTTCATCGCGGCCTCGGCGGCGTCGATGGCGCGGGCGCATTCGGCGCGCGACACGTCCGCCACATGCGCGATCACGTCGCCCCGCGCGGGGTTCGTGACCTCGAAGGTCGCGCCGTCATCGGCATCGACCCATTCGCCCGCCACGAAGGCGCGTGTCTCCAGCAGCGAGGGGTCGCGCAGCAGGGATTTCAGATCGGTGGATTGCTTGGTCATGGTCGCTCCTTCGGGGACGTGGCGTCACCTGAGCACGGCGCCGGTCGCTTGTCAAAACTGGGTTCGGGTTCCGTGCCCAAGGGAAAATCTTAAGTGATGGACCCGTGTGGAACGCGGAGGTCGGGCGGAATGTTTCCTGCCCATTCCGGCCCCGCCAAGGGCCGCTTGGACAAGGATGAACGCGATGATGACGAAGATCATGACGACCAGTGCCGTGGCCCTGCTGGGCCTGTCGGGTGCCGCATTCGCGCAGGCGACCACCGCGACCGCCGCTACCGATCTGAACGTGCGCCAAGGGCCCGGCGTACAACACGAGGTGATCGGCTCGATCCCCGCGGGCGACGAGGTGAACGTCGTCGGCTGCATCGACAGCGCCAACTGGTGCGAGGTCAATTCCGACACGATCGACGGCTGGGCCTATGGCGATTACCTGAACGTCACCGCAGGCGACGAGATCGTCAGCCTCTATCCGAACCGGCAGGATATCGGCGTGACGGTGATCGAGGCCCCGGCCCAGCCCGACAACAGCGGCCAGAACACCGCCGTCGGCGGCGTCGGCGGCGCGGCGATGGGCGCGCTGATCGGCGGTCCGGTCGGTGCGGTGGCAGGTGCCGCGATCGGTGGCGGCGCGGGTGCCGCGGCCAGCGTGGAACCCGAGGCCGAGGTCACGACCTATGTCACCTCGAACAGCGTCGATCCGGTCTATCTGGAGGGCGAGGTCGTCGTCGGGGCGGGCGTCCCCGAGACGGTGAACATCTACGACATCCCCGAGGCACCGGAATATCGCTATGCCCAGATCAACGGGCAGACGGTTCTTGTGGATCCAAACGACCGCCAGATCGTTTACATCTATCGCTAAGCTGTCCCTCTTGGCGATCTCTGATGGGGCGGTGCGTCATGTGCGCACCGCCTTTTCCTTATGCGAAGCGGGTTTGCCAGGCTGGTTGCAGGTCGCCGGGCAGGGCGGTCGCGGCATGGACCCCCCGCGCGATGGCGCGCGCAAGCACGCAGGCCGCGGCATGGGACAGCGCATAGGCATCGGCCAGCGGATCGCCCACAGGCACGCGCCCGGTCGAGGCCGCGAAGACCAGGTCCCCGTCCAGCGGCGTATGGCTGGGCACCAGCGCGCGGGCCATGCCGTCATGCGCGACCGTCGCCATCCGGGTCAGGCCCGCCTTGTCCAGCGCCATGTCGGTCGCGACGATGGCGATGGTCGTGGCCTCGCCCATGCGCTTCGCCGGAGGCGGTTCGTGTGCTGCGGGAAAGTCGCGGGGCAGGCCCATGCCGCCGAATTCGCCGTCCAGTTCCCACGGCGCCGCCCAGAACTGCCGCCCGTCGCCCACCGTCGCGGACCCGAGCGCGTTGACCGCCACCAGCGCGCCCACCGTCGCGCCGTTTTCCAGGACCGCGCTGGCGGATCCCAGGCCCCCGCGCAGGTTGCCCGTCATCGCGCCATATCCCGCACCCGCCGTGCCCAGGTCGAAGCGCGTATCCGCCGCCCGCCATGCCTGCGCCCCAAGCGCGGGATAGGGGTTGGCATCCCAGTCCTTGTCGCCCCCGTTGATCAGGTCGAACAGGATCGCCCCCGGCACGATGGGCACACGGGCAGGGCCGATGGCAAAGCCGCGCCCCGCCGCGCGCGCGGCCTCCATCACGCCGTCGCAGGCCGCCAGCCCGAAGGCCGAGCCGCCCGACAGGACCAGCGCATCGACGGCGGGGACCAGCTTGTCGGGGGCCAGAAGCTCGGTCTCTCGCGATCCGGGGGCGCCGCCCATGACGTGGACGGCGGCGGCGAAGGGCGCATCTGCGGTCAGCACGCTGACGCCCGATTTCAGCGCGTGATCATGCGCCTGCCCGACCTTCAGGCCCGCGACGTCGGTGATCAGGTTCAGGGGGCCGGGTCTCATCTGCGTTCCTTCGTGAATGCGATCTGCCTGACCCGCACATGGCGCAGCGATTCGACCATCAGCGCGGTCATCAGCCCGAAGCTGAGCAGCCCGTTCGCCGCCGCCAGCCCGCCCAGGATGCGCCATTCGCGCGGCATCAGCACGTCACCGTAGCCAAGGGTCGTGAAGCTCACCAGCGTGAAGTACATCGCCTCCTCGAAGCCCGCGAAGATGCCCAGAAGATGGAACGCCACCGCCCAGAGCCAGACCGAAATGGTCACCATCGCAAGCACGGCAAGGCTGGACGCGCCGACGATCAGGATCAGCTTGGGCCGATGGGGCGCGCGCAGCAGCCAACCCTCGTAGCGGGCATAGGCCCATTCCAGAAGCCACATCCACAGGCCCGCGATGGCGATGCTGCCCAGCATCAGCATCGAGCCCAACGCGATCTGTCCCGTCATGACCGCCCTCCCGATCCGCAACAGCGCGGCGCATCTTTACAGGACCCGCGCGCGCACCTATCTGACATCGTCATGGCCAAGGAACCGGAAAACAAGAACTACAAGGTGATCGCCGAGAACCGGCGCGCACGCTTCGACTATTTCATCGAGAGCGATCTCGAGGTGGGCATCGTGCTGACCGGCTCCGAGGTGAAGTCCCTTCGCACGGGGCAGTCGAACATCGCCGAAAGCTATGCCAGCATCGAGGATGGCGAATTGTGGCTGATCAACGGCTATATCGCCACGCTGCTGAATGCGGGCGTCTTCGGGCATGACGAACGCCGCAGGCGCAAGCTGCTGGTCAATCGCCGCGAACTGGCCCGCCTGTGGCAGGCCGTCGGCCGCGAGGGGATGACCCTCGTGCCGCTGGTCATGTATTTCAACCACAAGGGCCTGGTGAAGCTGAAGATCGGCGTCGCCAAGGGCAAGAAGGTCGCCGACAAGCGCGAAACCAGCGCCAAGCGCGACTGGAACCGCCAGAAACAGCGCCTGCTCAAGCAGGGCTGACGCGGCTGCGCCATTGCGCCCCCGCGCCGCGGTCTGTAAGTCAGGACTGCATCAGCGAAGGGGGGCACATGCAGGACGACCCGAGGACGCTTGTCTCGACCGATTGGCTGGCCGCCCATCTGGGCGACCCCGACCTTCGCATCATCGATGCCAGCTGGCACATGCCCGCATCGGGGCGCGATGCGCGTGCCGAATATGACGGCGCCCACATCACCGGCGCGCGGTTCTTCGACATCGACGCGATCAGCGATCGCCGCAGCGCGCTGCCCCACATGGCCCCCCCGCCCGAGATGTTCATCAGCCGCATGCGCGCGATGGGCGTGGGCGACGGGCACCAGGTGGTCATCTACGACAATTCCGACGTGCACAGCGCCGCCCGCGTCTGGTGGACCTTCCGCCTGATGGGCAAGAAGGACGTGGCCGTCCTGGATGGCGGCCTGCCCAAATGGCTGGCCGAGGGGCGCCCGACCGAGGACATGCCCCCCGTCATGCGCGACCGCCACATCACGGTGCAGCGGCAGGCCGGGCTGGTGCGCGACGTGACGCAGGTCGCATCGGCCTCGAAGCTGCGCGACCACGAGATCATCGACGCCCGCGCCCCCGGGCGTTTCCGCGGCGAGGCGGACGAGCCGCGCCCCGGCATGCGCAGCGGCCATATTCCCGGATCGCGGAACCTGCCCTTCGCGCGGCTGTTGAACGACGACGGAACCATGAAGGACGAGGGCGCCCTGCGCGCCGCCTTCGAGGATGCGGGCGTGGACCTGTCCAAGCCCGCGATCACCACCTGCGGCAGCGGCGTGACCGCCGCGATCCTGTCGCTGGCGCTGGAGCGGATCGGCCATCGCAACCATTCGCTCTATGACGGCAGCTGGTCCGAATGGGGCAGCTTCGCCGACCTGAACATCGCAACCGGAGACGCCTGAGATGCTGTCCAACCTCAAACCGCAAGCCGCCGACAAGATCCTGATGCTGATCGAGGAATACAAGGCCGACACCCGACAGGGCAAGGTCGACCTGGGCGTCGGCGTCTACAAGGACCCGCAGGGCGTCACCCCGGTCATGCGCGCCGTCAAGGCCGCCGAGAGCCGCATCTGGGAAACCCAGACCACCAAGACCTATACCGGTCTGGCGGGCGAACCCGAATACCGCGCCGCCATGGCCCGCCTGGTTCTGGACGAGGTTCCGACCGACCGCCTGGCATCGGTTGCCACGGTCGGCGGCACGGGTGCCGTGCGCCAGGCGCTGGAACTGGCCCGCATGGCGAACCCGGACCTGACGGTGCATGTCTCGGACCCGACCTGGCCGAACCACCTGTCGATCATGAAGTTCATGGGCCTGCCCTTCGTCGAATACCGCTATTTCGACAATGACAGCCGCGGCGTCGATTTCGACGCCATGAAGGAAGACATCGCGCGCGCCAAGAAGGGCGACGTGGTGCTGCTGCACGGCTGCTGCCACAACCCGACCGGCGCGAACCTGACCATGGACCAGTGGGCCGAGGTCGTGGCGATCCTGGAGAAGACCGGGGCCATCCCGCTGATCGACCTTGCCTATCAGGGCTTCGGCGACGGTCTGGACGCCGATGCGCAGGCCACGCGTCTTGTCGCCCGCAGCCTGCCCGAGGTGCTGATCGCGGCATCCTGCAGCAAGAATTTCGGCATCTATCGCGAACGCACCGGCATCCTGATGGCGCTGGCCGAGAACGGCGCGGCGCGCGACCTGGCGCAGGGCTCGATGGCCTATCTGAACCGCCAGACCTACAGCTTCCCGCCCGATCATGGCGCGCGGATCGTTTCGACCATCCTCGACGATCAGGCGCTGCGGGCCGACTGGCAGGCCGAACTGGAAGAGGTGCGCAACACCATGCTGGGTCTGCGCGATCAGCTGGCATCCGAACTGCGCGACCTTTCGGGCAGCGACCGCTTCGACTTCATCGCGCGCCATCGCGGGATGTTCTCGCGGCTGGGCGCCTCGCAGGAACAGGTCGAGACGATGAAGCGCGAGGCCGGCATCTACATGGTGGGCGATTCGCGCCTGAACATCGCGGGCCTGAACAGCGACACCGTGCCGGTCCTGGCGCGCGCGATCATCGACGCCGGCGTCTGAACGCCTGTGACGCGAATGTCGAAAGGGGGGTGCCGCGGCGCCCCCCTTTTTTCATGGCTCAGCGCGTGGCCAGCCGCTGTTCGATATAGTCGCGCAGCTCCTCGACCTCGGAGCGGCTGTCGCGCAGGCCCTCCATCGCGGCGCGCAGCTCGGCCTCGGCCCCGGCGACGCGGGATGCCAGCACGGCCTCGCGTTCCTCCAGCAGGGCGATGGCCGCGTCGCGCTCTTCCTCGGCCTCGTGCAGGGACTGGGCCATGCGGTCCAGGTCGGACATGTCGGCCTGCGCGGGGCGGGTGAAGCGATGGACCAGCCAACTGCAGAGCCAGCCCAGAAGAAAGGCCCCGAACAGGATGATGGCGGTTACGGCGATGAATTCGGATCGGTTCATTCGGCAGGGGTCTCGTCGGTCGGTTCCGCATCCGCCCGGTCCGAGACGCTTGCAGGGCGCGCGCCGGGGCGCGGCGTGTCCTCGTCCGGGGTCAGCACCGGCACCCTAATGTTTTCCTCGCGTTCGTCCAGCGTCTCGAACTCTTCGCTGACGCCGACGGTCATGGGGACCATGCCCGCCGCCTCGGAGGCATGGGGCAGCTGGGGGCCCTGCATCTGCGGGGGCATCATGCCGTGGCGGGGCAGGTCGGGGCCGAAGACGGGCGGCAGCTGCGGTCCCTGCATCGCGGCATCGTCCGCAGGCGCATCGTCGGGTTCGTCGGGCGCCGAGGTCACGCCCGAGATGGTGACGGGCGGTTCCAGCGCGTCGGTCTGCACGGGGCGCGGGGTCAGTAGGCGGAACTCGATCCGGCGGTTCGCCTCGCGGCCGGCCTCGGTCTCGTTCGTGTCGATGGGCTGGCTTTCGCCATAGCCGCGAGAAGTCATATTGGCGGTGTTGATCCCGGCATCCGACATGGCCTGCACGATGGCCTGCGCGCGGCCCCGCGACAGTTCGGCGTTGAAGCCCTCGGACCCCTGGCTGTCGGTATGCCCGCCCGCCTCGATCTGGAAGTCGGCGCAATCGGCCATCACGTCCGACAGCAGCGCCAGCGTGGAGGCGGGATCGCCCGCGATGGTGGACTTGCTTGGCTCGAAGCCGATCTCGCTCTCGCTCATGATGCGGTTCAGCTGGGCCACGCATTCCTCGCCGTCGGGCAGGCCCAGTGCCGGGTCAAGCCTGCGGTCATAGCGGATGGCCAGCTGATAGCGCGCACCCGCGCCCAGCCTTCGCGACAGGATGGCGGCGGCGCGATCGGTCGCGCTCGGGTCGCCGGACATGCCGGTCAGCGCGACCATGTCGGGGGTGACGCGGGTGCTGCCCGATTCCAGCGCGTCCATCGCCTCGAGCGCGGCGATCACGCGGACGGTCCAGCCGCCCGGCACGGTCTCGTCGTCGCGAAGGCCGCTTTCGGCGATGTCGAAGCGGCTGGCGGCGAAGCTGGAGACGGCCTGCCGCATCTGTTCGTCGGCCATGCGGCCACGCATCGACAGCGTGCCCTGGTCGGTCAGGGTCGCCAGGAACTCGATCGGGGCGGCGGCGCGCGGCTCGGCCTGTTCCAGCGTCGCATCCAGCGAGAAGACGGCGGGCAGGCGCTGTTCCAGCCGCGCGACCGCCTGCTCGAACAGGGCGGGGTCCACGCCCGCGGGCGCGACCAGCGCGACATCGGCATCCGACAGCGTGACATCGCCCTGTCCGAGGGCTGCGACCGTCTCGATCGCGGCGGCGGCGGCCTCGCCCCATTCCGGGGTGGGCGCACCCAGCCCCAGGGTGCAGTTCGCAGGCCCCGCAAGACCCGCCTTGCGCGCGGCATCGGTGATCAGCGTGCGCGCATCCTCGGTCTCGGCGGCGCAGGCGTCGAAGCGCGGGCCGGTGCCGTCCATGACATAGCGCAGCGTGAAGGGCGCGATGACCGGGCGCGGGGCCGAGATGGTGGCGTCCAGCGTCACGCCCTGCGGTCGCGCGCGCTGCAGCGCGGTCTCCATCCGGCCCTTGTCCTGGCGGCTGTCGGCAAGCGCCGCGACCGCGACCTTGCCCGGCGCGATCGAGATCTTGGCCTGGGGCGCAAGGCGCGCGGCCTCGATCCCGAAGCGCAGCGCGGCGTCCCAGCCGTCGGGCACCGGATAGTCCGCGCTCTCCAGAAGGTCGGTGACCGGCAGGCCGCCCGTCTCCAGACCCGCCAGCAGCGAGGCACGGTCCAGCGCGGCGGGCACCAGCCCGATCAGCGACAGGCCCTGGTCGTTGCGAAGCAGCTCGATCTCGAATTCGGGGGGGCTGAGCGCGTCGATGGCGGCGACGGTCATGTCGTCGATGACGCGGCTGGCATCCACCGCGGTCGAGGCGTCGGTCATCGCGCGGAAGCGGTCCACCTCGGTCGGGGCGGTGCCGGTCAGGCGCACCTGCAGCCCGTCGGTGGTGACGTCGGCCCAGTCGTGGCCGGACAGCTGCAGCGCGCGGGTCACGTCCTGGGCCGAGCGTTTCTCGATGAAGCTGGAAGCGGCCTCGGCCCCCGCCCATGCAAGCCCCCCGGCCGCCCCCAGCAGCAGGACGGTGGCCATAGAGGTCGATATGCGGGATCGCTTGCGCGCCATTGCTCAGCCTTGACTTGTTTCCAGCGTCGAACCGATAGCCACGCGAACCCCGTCACGCAATCATGCGAGGCCCGCCACGGCAAGAAACAGCGCAAGGATCAGCCCCGCATCGCGGTTGGAGCGGAACAGGCGCAGGCAGGTATCGCCCTGATCCGGCTGGAATTTGCGAAGCTGCCAGCCCAGGTGCAGGCCAAAACCCGCGACGCCCGCCCAGGCAATCAACAGATTGCGACCGGGCAGCGCGGTGGCCAACATCAGCACCAGGACCGCGCTCAGGGCGAATCCCGCAAGGATGCGCGGGCTTTTGTCGCCGAACAGCCGCGCGGTGGATTTCACCCCGATCAGGGCGTCGTCCTCGGCGTCCTGGTGGGCATAGATGGTGTCGTAGAAGATCGTCCAGGCGATGGCCGCCACCCATGCCACGACAGGGGCCGCATCGACACGGCCCGCATGTGCGGCATAGGCCAGCATGACGCCCCAGTTGAAGGCCAGCCCCAGGAAGATCTGCGGCCACCAGGTGAAGCGTTTCGCGAAGGGATAGATCGCGACCAGCGCCAGCGAGGCGACGCCCATCCAGATCGCCGCCTGCCCCAGGGTCAGCAGGATCGCCAGCCCGATCAGCCCTTGCGCGATCAGCCAGCCATAGGCGCCCCTCAGCGTGACCTGTCCGCTTGGCAGCGGACGCGACCGCGTGCGCGCGACCTGCGCGTCGATCCGGCGGTCGGTGATGTCGTTCCAGGTGCAGCCCGCGCCCCGCATGACGAAGGCGCCGATGGTGCAGGCCAGCGCGATCCACGCATCGAACCAGCGCGGCCCGTCGGCCATCATCGCCAGCCCGATCCCCCACCAGCAGGGCAGCAGCAGCAGCCATGTCCCGATGGGCCGGTCCGCGCGGCTGAGCCGCAACCAGGGGCGCGACCATGGCGGGGCGATCTCATCGACCCAGTTTCCCTTCGGCGCGTCGACGACCGCGTCTGGTCTTTCCGTGCTGCTTTGCATAGCGTCTGCCCATCATGGCGAAGATACGATTGTTCATAGATCACCCCCTTGCCGCGGGACAACCCGTCCCGCTGGATCAGGGTCAGGCGCATTACCTGTCGGGCGTCATGCGCCAGCGCGAAGGGGCCGAGGTCGCCGTCTTCAACGGGCGCGACGGCGAATGGACCGCGCGCATCGACCGGCTGGCCAAGCGCGAGGGCACGCTGATGCCCGTCGCGCAATCGGCCCCGCAGCAGGACCCACCCGACCTGTGGCTGGTCTTCGCGCCGATCAAGAAGGCCCGCACCGACTTCATCGTCGAGAAGGCCGCCGAGATGGGCGCCGCCCGCATCATGCCGGTCCAGACCGATCACACCAATTCCGAACGCATCCGGCAGGACCGGCTTCAGGCCCATGCCGTCGAGGCCGCCGAGCAATGCGGCGGCACCTTCGTCCCCGAGGTGACCGACCTCCAGCCCCTGCAGCGCATGCTGTCGGACTGGGATCCGTCGCGGCGCATCCTCTGGGCCGACGAATCGCGCGTGGGGGTGGCCGAGACGCTGGCGGGCCTGCCGGCGGGCCCCTGGGCCATCCTGATCGGCCCCGAAGGCGGGTTCTCGGGGAACGAGCGTCGGCAGCTGGCGGATCTTGCGCACGTCGTTCCGGTCAGCCTGGGGCCGCGCATCCTGCGCGCCGACACGGCAGCGGTGGCCGCGATGGCCCTGTGGCAGGCGGCGCTTGGGGACTGGGGCGGGGGCTGATCGGTCGGTTCGCCGATCCTTCATGACAAAATGATGGCCGATCCGTCATTTTCGCCTGCAAAAACTGCATGGCGGGGTTGAGGCTTTGACGCCTACTGTTTTCGGACTGCCCGAAATATATCCCCGGCATCCGCAACATTGCCCCAGGAAGGGGCAGTCTGAAAACAGGTGATACAGATGGCGACGATCGAAACGAACCGCAGCATGACCGCTGGCGTGGCTGGCTGGGGCGTGGGCAATGTCGTCGCGTCGATTGTCTCGGCCTTTGTCGGCTGGCGCGAAACCCGCCAGACCCGCAAGGAGCTGAGCCGCCTGTCCGACCGCGAGCTGGACGATATCGGCCTGTCCCGCGGCGACATCGAGCGCATTGCACGCGGCCACTGAGCCCATCGACCCGACGGATGAACGAAACCCCCGGCAGGATTGCGCGGGGGTTTTTTCATGTCCGGCGATACGGTGAGGGCCTTCAGCGGCCCATCACCAGCGTGGACCATTCCACCAGGTCGTCGCGGCGGATCAGTGCAAAGCCCGCAGCCTCGTAGGCGGCGACGACCTCGTCGGCCTGCGTGGTCAGGATGCCCGACATGACGATGCGCCCGCCTTCGGCCACATGTTTCGCCATGTCGCCAGACAGATCGATCAGCGGCTGCTTCAGGATGTTGGCAAGCACCAGGTCATAGGGCGCGGCCTCGTGCAGGGTCGGGTGATCGAAGCCCGCGGCCTCCAGGCAGACGACGCGACCGTCCAGCCCGTTCGCGATCACGTTCGCCGCGGCGGTGTCCACGGCGACCGGGTCGATGTCGCTGGCAAGCACGGTCACCGGCCAGACACGCGCGGCGCCCATGGCCAGAACGGCGGTGCCGCAGCCGATATCGGCGATGCGGTGCGGCGCGAACCCGTCATTCGCCAGCCGGTCCACGGCCTCGAGGCAGCCCTTGGTGGTGTTGTGGTGACCGGTGCCGAAGGCCATAGCGGCCTCGATGCACAGGGCCTCGACGCCTTCGGGGACGTTCTCGGCGTCGTGGCTGCCATGGACGTAGAAGCGCCCCGCGCTGACCGGTGTCAGTTCGCGGCGCACATGGGCCACCCAGTCCACCTCGGGCAGTTCCGACACGACGAAGGGGTTGGCCCCATGCGCCGCCGCCAGCAGCGCCAGCGAGATCTCGTCCGGGGTCTCGGTGAAATAGGCACCGACCTCCCACCGGTCGGACCCGTCCTCGATCTCGAAGACGCCGGTGCCGACGGGTTCGGGGGTCAGGTCCTCGCAGGCCTCGGCCAGCGCCTCGGCGGCCTCGCGGCCCTTGGTGTGGGTCAGTGCGGTATAGGTGGGCATCAGATCGCGTCCGGGTTGGGAAGGCTTGCCTCTACTCCGGTGCCCTTGAGCCCGCAATAACCTTCGGGGTTCTTGTGCAGATACTGCTGATGGGCCTCGTGGGCGGGCCAGAAGGGGCCGGCATCGACGATCTGCGTGGTGATGGCACCGAAGCCCTGCACGGCAAGGCGGTTGTCGAAATCGACCTTCGCGGCCTCGGCGGCGGCGCGCTGGTGATCGCTGAAGGTCATGATCAGGCTGCGATACTGGGGGCCCACGTCGTTGCCCTGCCGGTCGCCCTGCGTCGGGTCGTGGTTTTCCCAGAACAGCTGCAGCAGGTGGTCATAGCTGATCAGCGCCGGGTCAAAGACGATGCGCACGACCTCGGCATGGCCGGTATCGCCGCGCTTGACCTGGTCATAGGTCGGGTTCTGGACGTCACCGCCGGCAAAGCCGACCTCGGTCAGCCAGACGCCTTCCTGCTTCCAGAACAGCCGCTCGACCCCCCAGTAGCAGCCCATGCCGAAGATCGCCTGTTCGTGGCCGGCGGGCGGGTTGGCGCCAAGGGGGCGGTGGAATATCGCGTGTTCGGTCATGGATCTGCCTGTTCGTGCTGTTTTCGGTCCGGAACGCATGGGGCGGGGTCGCGGTTCAGCCGCGCGGATGGGCGGCACGATAGACCGCCATCAGCCGGGCGTCATCCACCCCGGTATAGACCTGCGTGGTCGACAGGCTGGAATGGCCCAGCAATTCCTGGATGGTGCGCAGATCGCCGCCTTCGGCCAGCAGATGCGTGGCGAAGCTGTGGCGCATCGCGTGGGGCGTGGCGCTGGCGGGCAGCCCGAGCGAGGCGCGCGCATCCCGCATCACCTTGGACACCGCCGCATGGGACAGCGCGCCGCCGCGCACGGCGCGGAACAGCGGCAGGTCGGGCGCCACCTGCCACGGGCACAGCCGCACGTATTCCGCGACGGCCTGCTGCGTCACCGGAAGGATCGGCACGCGGCGTTCCTTGTTGCCCTTGCCGCGGATCGTCAGCGCATCGCCCATGGGCCAGTCGCGCCCGGTCATGGCCAGCACCTCGCCCACGCGCAGGCCGGACCCCCACATCAGCGTCAGCACGGCGGTGTCGCGCGCGGCGATCCAGTCCACCTCGTGCAGCGACGCGCGGTCCAGCGTGGCCTGGGCCTGTTCGGGCGTCAGCGGGCGGGGCAGGGATCGCGCGTATTTCGGGCTGCGGGCCGACAGCGCGGGGGACAGGTCCATCTCCTCTCGGTCCGAGATCCAGCGCAGGAAGCTGCGCACCGCCGACTGCCTGCGCGCCAGCGACCGCGCCCCCAGGCCCCGCGCCCGTTCCGAGGCCGCGAAGGCGCGCATGTCCGATTGCGTCAGGCGTTCCAGCGCGCGGGGCGCCGGAGCCTCGCCCCAATGGCTGCCGATGAACTGCAAGAAGGTCAGCAGGTCGCCGCGATAGGCGGTGATGGTATGGTCCGAGCGGTCGCGGGTCGAGGCCTCGGTTTCCAGCCAGCGTTTCAGCGCGTCGCTGGTCGCGGGCGACAGCGCGAGGGGCTGGCCGGTCATGCCCGCAGCCGGTCCAGCAGGACCAGCCGGAAGACCTGCGCGAAGAACCGCAGCAAGTCGGTGCCATGGGCGGGCTGGAACCGCGAGGGGTCGGCGCTGCCCATCAGGATCAGCGCGGGCGGACGGCCCTGGCCCAGGTCCAGCGGAATCAGCGCCTCGGAGGCGACGCGGCGGCCATGGGCGGGTTCGGTGACGATGGCGGCGCGGCGCAGCTGGATATCCTCGCCCCGCGGCGCGCGTCGGCCCGCGGCCAGGGCCAGCTCGACCGCGCCTTCGGGCAGGACGATCACATCCTCGGGCATGCGGGGCAGGCCGGGGCCGTGTTCGACCAGCAGGCGCAGCGTCTCGATGCGCAGAAGGGGGGCGATGTGGGATTGCAGCGCGCCGACAAGATCGGACAGGTCGGTGCATTCCAGCAGGCCCAGCACGGCGCGATGCACGACCGCGGTGCCGGACTGGTTGTCATAGGCGGCGGCGATGACGGTCTCGTGCGCGGATTCCAGGCGGTCCAGCCGGGATTCCAGCGCCTCCATGGCGCGGCCTCGGATGTCAATGACGTTGTCGCCCAGATCGGCCTCTCGGGCGTCGACCAGGGCGCGCATCAGGTCGCGGTCGGACAGGATGGCCTCGGGGCTGGCGATCAGCTTCGCCTTCGTTTCCGGATCCAGCCCTGCCTCCATCGCGGCCCCCTTGCGCCTGTGTCGCCCGGCCCCGTCATGCGGGGCGCGGGCCGTGTTCGCGAAGGCTCAGACGATCTTCTGACCGGTCTGCGCCCAGTCGGCATTGAACTGTGCCAGACCCTTGTCGGTCAAGACGTGGTTCGCCATCGCCTTGATGACGGCGGGGGGCGCGGTGATCACGTCCGCGCCGATCTTGGCGGCATCGGTGATGTGGCTGACGCTGCGGATCGAGGCCGCGAGGATCTCGGTCTCGAAGCCGTAATTGTCATAGATCTCGCGGATGTCGGCGATCAGGTCCATGCCGTCCAGGTTGATGTCGTCCAGGCGGCCGATGAACGGGCTGATGAAGGTCGCGCCCGCCTTGGCGGCCAGCAGCGCCTGCGCCGCGCTGAAGCACAGCGTGACGTTGACCATGTGGCCTTCGTCCGACAGCACGCGGCAGGCCTTCAGGCCGTCCCAGGTCAGCGGGACCTTGACGGTGATGTTCTCGGCGATCTTGGCAAGGTGACGGCCTTCGCGGATCATGTCCTCGGCCTTCTCGGCGACGACCTCGGCGCTGACGGGGCCGTCGACCAGATCGCAGATCTCCTTGGTGACTTCCGCGATGTCGCGGCCCGATTTCAGGATCAGCGACGGGTTCGTGGTGACGCCGTCCACCATGCCCAGATCGTTGAGTTCCTTGATGGCGGCGACATCGGCGGTATCGACGAAGAATTTCATGACCTGCTCCCTCAGATGCGGTTCGGCATGGTGATAGCGCAGAAGCATCCCGCCCGAAAGGGTCGGGATGGTCTTGTCAGCCGACCCCGTGCGGGTATTCATGCAGGTGCAATGTCGAAGCTTCCCGAATTCCTTCCGCCACGCGCGCGCATCGCGGTCCTGACGACCGAACCGGTGGGGGTGCTGGATTACCTTGCCCCGGACGAAGGCGTGCGCTTGGGCGCGCTGGTCCTCGTGCCGCTCGGGCCGCGCCGGACGCTCGGGGTGGTGTGGGGCCCGGGCATGGGCGATTTCGACCTGGCCAAGCTGCGGCAGGTCGTGCGGGTGCTGGACGCCCAGCCCTTCGATCCGGGATTCCTGGAATTCCTGACCCGCGCCGCCGATTACACCCTGACGCCGCCGCCCCTGATGCTGCGCATGGCGACGCGCGCGCCCGACCTGGACCAGCCGCCCGCGGCGCGGCGCGTGATCGTGCCGGGCGATGCGCAGCCGCAGCGCATGACCGAGGCCCGAACCCGCGTGATGCAGGTCGTGGCCGATCACGGAGGGGCCAGCTTCGCGCCGTCCGAACTGGCGCAGCTGGCGGGCGTGGGCACGTCGGTGGTCAAGGGGCTGGTGGCCCAGGGCGCGCTTGCGGAAATCGAGGCCCCGCGCGATCTGCCCTATCCGCGGCTGGACCCCGACCTTCCGGGCAAGGAACTGGGCGCCGACCAGCAGGTCGCGGCGGACGATCTGTGCGCTCGCATCCGGGCGGGCGGATACGGCACGACCCTGCTGCGCGGCGTCACCGGATCCGGCAAGACCGAGGTCTACCTCGAGGCCGTGGCCGAGACCCTGCGCGCCGGTCGGCAGGCGCTGGTCCTGCTGCCCGAGATCGCGCTGTCATCCGAATTCCTCGACCGGGTCGAGGCCCGCTTCGGCGCGCGCCCCGGCGAATGGCACAGCGGCATCACCCGCACCGAACGCAGGCGCCTGTGGCACATGGCCGGCCGAGGAGAGGTCGGGCTGGTCGTCGGCGCCAGATCGGCGCTGTTCCTGCCCTTCCGCGACCTTGGCCTGATCGTCGTCGACGAGGAACATGACGGCAGCTACAAGCAGGAGGATGTCGTCTTCTACAGCGCCCGCGACATGGCGGTGCTGCGCGCGTCAATGAACAAGGCGCAGGTGGTGCTGGCCTCGGCGACGCCAAGCCTGGAAAGCTGGGTGAACGCGGGGGCGGGCAAATACGCCCGACTGGACCTGCGGTCGCGATACGGCGCGGCCGAGCTGCCCGACATGGCCGCGATCGACCTGCGCTCCGAGGCGATGGAGCAGGGGCGCTGGATCTCGCCCACGCTGGCCCGCGCGGTCGAGGAGCGGCTGGCAAAGGGGGAGCAGTCGCTGCTGTTCCTCAACCGGCGCGGCTTCGCGCCCGTCACCGTCTGCCGTGCCTGCGGCGAACAGATCGGCTGCCACCAATGCGATGCACGCATGGTGGAACATCGCTTCCAGAACCGCCTCGTCTGCCACCAATGCGGCGAGACCCGCCCCATCCCCCCCGCATGCCCGTCCTGCGGGGTCGAGGGCAAGCTGGCCCCCGTCGGCCCCGGCGTGGAACGCATCGCCGAAGAGGTCGCCGCCCGCTTTCCCGATGCGCGGGCCGAGATCCTGTCCTCGGACCTGTTCCAGTCGGCCCGCGCGCTGAAGGAAAGCATCGCGCGCATCTCGGACGGGGCTGCCGACATCATCATCGGCACGCAGATCGTGGCCAAGGGGCACAATTTCCCGAAGCTGACGCTGGTCGGCGTGATCGACGCGGATCTGGGGCTGCAGGGGGCCGACCTGCGCGCGGCGGAACGCAGCTTTCAGCTGATGCGGCAGGTCGCGGGCCGTGCCGGACGGCAATCGGGGGCCGCGCCGGGGGTGGCGCTGCTGCAGACCCACCAGCCCGATCACGCCGTGATCCGCGCGATCCTGTCGGGCCAGGACGAGACCTTCTGGGATGCCGAGGCCGCGGGCCGCCAGGCGGCGGGCATGCCGCCCTTCGCAAGGCTGGCGGGGATCATCCTGTCCCATCCCGACCAGGCGGCCGTCGCGGATTTCGCGCGGCACCTGGCGGAACGCGCGCTGCCCCTGGGGCAGATCGGCGCCGATCTGTGGGGGCCCGCGCCCGCGCCCATCGCCCGCGTGCGGGGCCGGTTCCGCATGCGCATGCTGATCCGCGCGCCGCGACAGGCCCCGTTGCAGCAGGCCATCGCGGATTGGCTGGAGGGGATCAAGCTGCCGACGAACATGCGCCTGTCGGTCGATATCGACCCGCAGAGCTTTCTGTGACTATTCCTGTGAGGGATCAGTTCCGCAGGACGATGCAGCGCCCGCCAAGGCGCTTGAACTGGGTGCAGAAGCGCGCGGCCTCGGCCCGGCTGCCATAGCCCACCTGCGCGGTATAGACCGCGCGCGGCATCCCGTTCAGGCGCTTGCGGACATATCCGACCTGCGCGCCGTTCAGGATCGGGCGCAGCGTGCGGTTCAGCCGCGCGACCTGCTGCGCCGCGCCTGCCTGGCTGGGATGGCTGGCCACGATCACGCCCCAGGGCATGACCGGCGGCTGGGTCGAGAATTCGCGCAGGCTGCGGTTCCCGGCCATCTCCTCGCAGGCGGGGCGGAAGGCGGTATCCTCGGCCAGGGCCAGCTTCAGTTCATCCGCGCCGGGCGGGTTGTCGCGCCAGCGATGCGCGCTGAAGCCGGTGATGGCCTCGACGTAATCGACGGTCTCGTAGGGCAGGGTCGTCTGCTGCGCGCGGAACCGGGCGGCGCGGTTCTCGCCGCCGTTATAGGCGACGGCGGCCATGCCGATATTGCCGAAGCGGTCGGACAGCTGGGCCAGGTACCACGCCGCCTTGCGGATCGCCTGCGCGGGGTTGAACGGGTCGTCCAGCCAGTACAGGTCCGCCGTCCCCGGCATGAACTGCGCGATGCCAAGCGCACCGGCGGGGCTGACGGCGGACGGTTCGAACCGGCTTTCCTTCCACAGAAGGCGCGCAAGGAAGGCGGGGTCGAGGTCCTGCTCGGTCGCGCTGCGTTCGATCAGCTTGCAGACATCCGCGACATAGTGGTCCTTGCGGATGCAGTCGCGCCCGTCTGCAGAACAGCGGATATCGTCGGATTGCGGGGGCGGTCGGCGACCCGCCACCGCGTCGATCGCGGGATAGGACAGCGCGGGCTGGGCGGCCATCAGCGTGGCGAATGCCAGCGCGGCCACCCGGCGGATCGTCCGAATTGCGTTCATCTGATCGCGCCTTCCGTCCCCTTGCGCCCGGTCAGGCGTCCTTCTTCTTTTTCTTCTTGCGCGGCTTGTCGGCATCGCCACCCAGAACGGCTGCCGCAGCGGCCAGCGCCTCGGGCGCCTTCGCCTCGGCTGCGGCGGCCAGTTCACGGGCCTCGGCGGCCAGTTCCTCGGCGCTGTTCGACTTGCGCTCGGCCTTGCGGGCGGCCTTGTTCTCGGCCTTGCGGGCCGCCTTGGCTGCATCCTTCTCGGCCTGGTTGGCGGCCTTGCGGGCGGCGCGGCGTTCCTCGCGGGCGGCGTCCTTCTCGGCCTGCTTCTGCGCCTGACGCTCGGCCCGGCGGGCTTCGCGGGCGATGTTCTTCTCGGCTTCCTTCGCCGCTTCCTTCTCGGCCTTGCGGGCTGCCTGGCGTGCCTGCTTCTCGGCTTCGGTGGTCTGCATCGCGTCTGTTCCTGTATCGGCCTTGGTTGTGGTTTCCGGCGCATGCCCCGGCGAGCTTGCCGGCTTCGAGGCCGGGCGCGGGATCCGATGCGGTTCCGTCCGCTGGTCGGTCTTGCGCGGCTTGGCGGGCGTGCGACCATTGACGGGGCGCGCCTTGGAGGTCTTGGCGCTGCGGGGGGCGGGGGCCGCGACGGGCGCGGCTGCGGCTGCGCCGCGCTTGCGGCGCTCGGCCTCGGCGCGGCGACCGGCGGCACGCAGCAGGCTGGCGGGGCTGGCCCCGGTCTCCGCGACCTCGTCGGATGCGGTCAGGCGGGCCTTCTCGATCGCGGCGATCAGCTGGCGCAGTCGCGTGGCGCTCAGCTTGCCCAGCCGGGGCTGGCGGCTCTCCTCGGCCAGCGCAAGCTGGTCGGGCGTCAGCAGTTCGCGTTCCTGCTTGGCATAGTTCGGCATCGAAGCACCCTTACAGCGGACAGCGACGTTCTGGCAGCAGAATGGCGCGGTTTCCAGCGCTTTTGCAAACGGAAAGGGGGCCGGATCGCTCCGGCCCCCATGGGTGCGTCAGGTTCGTACGCGGACGATCAATAGCCCGGCACCGCGCTTTCGACGGGCGAGACGAAGCTGGCTTCGGTCGCGAAGGGGTCGGTGACCGTGGTGGTCTGCGCGGGCTGGCCGAAGCCCGAATAGGGGTCGTTCGGCAGGCTGGCGGCGGTCGTCGCGGCGGCGACCTGCGTGGGTGCAGGGGCTTGGGCCACAGGCTCGGCCCCGGCCGCGACCGCGGTCGAGACGGCGCCCGCAGCCGCCGGATCGGCGGCCTGCTGCAGTTCGGCTGCCGGCACGACATAGCCTTCCGGCGTCTCGACCAGGCGGCCTTCCATGCGCAGGCTGTCCGAGGGCGAGCGCACGATCACCTCGGTCCCGGTCGGCACGCTTTCGAACAGGTCGATGACGTCCTGGTTGAACAGGCGGATGCAGCCCGCCGAGGTCGCCTTGCCGATCGAGCTGGGGTCCATCGTGCCGTGGATGCGGTAATAGGTGTCGCGGCTGCCCTGATAGAGATAGAGCGCGCGCGACCCGAGCGGGTTGTTCGGGCCGCCCTGCAGGCCGCCGGCGAACTGGCCGTACAGCTCGGGCTGGGTGCGCAGCATGTTGTCGGTCGGGCGCCAGCTGGGCCATGCCGCCTTGCGGGCGATGGTCGCGCGACCCTCGAAGCCGGTGCCGGCACGGCCAACGGCCACGCCGTAACGCATCGCCTGACCGCCTTCCTGGACGTGGTACAGCACGCGCGCATAGGGATCGACGACGATCGTGCCTGCCGGTTCCGACCCGTTATAGGGGACCAGCTGGCGGCGGTTGCGTTCGGTCAGATATGCGGCGCGGACGGCCGGGATCTCGATCGTGCCGCCGTTCGGGCCGGCATCGGTGCGGGCGCGGTAGATGTCGGGGATCGTGGTCGGCTGTTGCACGGCGGGGGCGGTGGCCTGTTCGGTCGGCGCGCAGGCCGCCAGCCCAAGGGCAACCGCCGCGAAGAGGGGAGCGAGGCGCATCTTGTCACATTCCTTGTTCATCTTCGGACCGGCCTGAGGCGGCGCGAACCGAGGCAGCATTTCGTCTGTCGCACGCCGGTCCCGAAGGGTCCGTGCGCGATTCGTACCTGATTGCATGAGGCCTGTCGGCGCGCGGCGTCAAGGCTTAGCCGCGGATCGCCGAGATATCGCCCCGCCCCGCGCCGCTCATGTGGCATGGGCGCTTCAACGTCATCAACTTTCCGCGTCGATGGAACAACTTGGCGTGTGTTTCGGTTTCATGGCAATCGCGCGAATGTGCCGTCTTGCGGCATCTTCGTGCCGGAAATGCCCTGTTGCGTTGCACGTGATCGCGGGCGGGCCTAGCGTGGCCCCGCAGGGCGCAAGGGACGGGGACGGCTGGACGTGACACAGGGCAGGACGAACCGCCGCGAGGGGGCGCTAGCGCCCTTCGGCTATCCCGATTTCCGCAGGTTGTGGGCCGCGACGCTGGTGTCGAATTTCGGCGGGCTGGTGCAGGCGGTGGGTGCGGCCTGGCTGATGACGCAGCTGACCGACAGCGCGACGCTGATCGCGCTGGTGCAGGCGTCGAACACCCTGCCGATCATGCTGCTGGCCCTGGCCTCGGGCGCACTGGCCGACATCTTCGACCGCAAGACCCTGCTGATCGGGGCGCTGTGCTTCATGTCGGTGATGTCGCTTCTGCTGGCGGGCGCGGCCTTCGCGGGTTGGCTGACGCCCTGGATGCTCCTGGCCTTCACCTTCCTGCTGGGGGCGGGGCAGGCGGTCTACAACCCGCCTTGGCAGGCCAGCATGGGCGATCTGGTCGAACGGCGCGACCTGCCCGCGGCGGTCAGCCTGAACTCGGTCGGGTTCAACATGATGCGCAGCGTGGGCCCCGCCGCGGGCGGCCTGATCGTGGCGGCCTTCGGTGCGGCGGCGGCCTTCGCCGTCAACGCGCTCAGCTATCTGCCGCTGATGGGGGCCATGGCGCGCTGGCGTCCCCGGATCGCGCCCCGCACGACCACCCCCGAGCCCTTCCTGCCCGCGATCGGCGCGGGCCTGCGCTATGTCGCGCTGTCGCCGAACCTGATGCGGGTGATCCTGCGCGGCGCGCTGTTCGGCTTTGCCGCGATCGCCGTGCTGGCCCTGCTGCCGCTGGTCGCCAAGAGCCACCCCGAGGGGGGCTCGTTCCTGTTCGGGTTGCTGCTGGGTTGTTACGGCATCGGCGCGATCGCGGGGGCGCTGCTGAACCCGCGCATCCGCGCCCGCTTCGACAACGAGCAGGTCGTGCGGCTGGCCTTCACGGGGTTCGCCGTCGCGGCGCTGGCCCTGGGGCTGACCGATATCGTCTGGCTGCAGGCGCTGGCCCTGCTGCCTGCGGGCGCGTCCTGGGTGATGGCGCTGTCGCTGTTCAACGTGACGGTGCAGCTGTCGACGCCGCGTTGGGTCGTGGCGCGGGCGCTCGCGCTGTATCAGACAGCGACGTTCGGGGGGATGGCCGCGGGGTCCTGGGCCTGGGGCGGGGTCGCGGGGCAGCACGGGCTGGATCGCGCGCTGATCGCGGCGGGGCTGCTGCTGCTGTTCGGCGCGGCGATCGGCGCCTGGCTGCGCGCGCCGGAATTCGGCACGGCCGATCTGGACCCGGTGAACCGCTTTCGCGAACCGGCGCTGCGGCTGGACCTGAGGGGGCGGTCGGGCCCGATCATGGTCATGGTGGACTATCAGATCGACCAAGCCGATGTCCCCGAGTTCCTGCGCCTGATGCGCCAGCGCCGCGCGATCCGCCGCCGCGACGGGGCGCGCAACTGGGCGCTGCTGCGCGATCTGGAACATCCCGACCGCTGGAGCGAAAGCTATCACATCGCGACCTGGGACGAATATGTCCGCCACAACCTGCGCCGCACGAAATCCGACGCCGAGGTGACGACCGCCCTGCACGCGCTTCACCGAGGCGAGGGCGATCCCGCCGTCCACCGCATGATCGAGCGCCACAACGTCACCCCGCAGGACGACGTGCCGCTGGTCGGCAAGATCGAGGTGCCGTGACGGTCTAGTCCCAGGGCGCGACCTCGTCCCCGAGCGATCGCCCGAAAACGTTTTCACGGTGCCAGCGCAGGTTCTCGGGATGGGGGCAGTCCCTCGGGTCGTCCGGCGCAATCAGTCTGCCGCCCGGAGCGATCAGGCGTCCGACCACGTCGCCGGGCACCTTGTTGTGCGATATCAGGATGGTACTGTTGTCGTCGGCGACCGAGATCAGGCCCCGGTCGAACATCCAGTGAAGGGTCCCTGACAAGGCAAGCCCGTTCCGCACGGAATCGCTGCCCCGATGTTCCACGGGGCGGATATGGGCGGCCTGAACCTCGGGGCGGCCGCCGCCATTTCGCAGCCGCAGGCCCGACATCGCGCAGCGATAGCCATATGCCTCGCGCACCTTCCGGCGGAAGGCCGCGTCGCGATAGGGGCGGCGGGTCAGGCGCTCCAGCACGGGACGTTCGAACAGGGCCGCACCCTCGTCCAGCTGCCGGGTCGCGGGGTCATAGCGGGTGGCCTCGATCCGTTCCAGGTCCTGCGGCAGGCCAAGATTGACGATGCGGGCGAATTCGCGGTCGGGCAGGCGGCGCACGGCGGATTGCACGATACCGCCGCTGCGGGGTGTGCCGTCAGGATGGGTCAGCGCCGATTCCAGCGGCCTGCCATCCCGAAGGCGGGGGACATCGTCCACGAAGCGCAGGAAACTGTCCGGTGCGATCCGTGCCAGATACCTGCCGGGGGCGCGGGGGTTGGGAACCACCCCTTCGATGCGCGCCACGGCATGATAGCCGCGCGGCCCCGCCTTGACCGGTTCGTAATAGACGATCCAGTCGCCCACGGCCTCGGTCACGGCCTTCAGGTAACTGCGCGGGAAATCGTATTCGACATCGGGGATGTCGTCATAGATCGAGCAGGCTTTGTGCAGCAGAACCAGTTTCACCATGCGCCCAGGAAACCCCGGGCGCCGGAAAATGCAAGCGCGATCCCCCTAGATCTTGTCGCGCCAGCGGTTCACCAGGGGATAGCGGCGGTCCAGCCAGAAGGCGCGGGTCGAGATGCGGGGACCGGGCGCGGCCTGGTACCGTTTCCATTCGCTGATATACAGCAGCTTCTCGACGCGCCGGACGGTCTCCTCGTCGAAGCCCTGCGCGACGAGGTCCGCAAGGGCCAGATCCTTCTCGACCAGCCCCTCCAGGATCGCGTCCAGCACCTCGTAGGGGGGCAGGCTGTCCTCGTCCTTCTGGTCGGGGCGCAGCTCGGCCGAGGGGGGCTTCGAGATGATGCGCGGGGGGATCACCTCGCCCGGATTGCCCATCATCCAGTCGCGGTGATTGGCGTTGCGCCAGCGGCAGGTCTCGAAGACGCGGGTCTTGTAGAGATCCTTGATCGGGTTGTAGCCGCCCGCCATGTCGCCATAGATCGTGGCATAGCCGACCGCGACCTCGGACTTGTTGCCGGTGGTCAGCAGCATCTCGTTGAACTTGTTGGAAATCGCCATCAGCATCAGGCCGCGCAGGCGGGACTGGATGTTCTCTTCCGTGACGTCGGGCTCGGTCCCCTCCATCAGGTGGGCCAGCGCGCCGCCCACCGCGTCGCGCGCGCCGTCGATGCGCACCGTGTCCAGCCGCGCGCCGATCCGCGTCGCGCAGTCGGCGGCATCGTCCAGGCTGGTCTGCGAGGTGTATTCCGAGGGCAGCATCACGCAGCGCACGTTTTCCGGCCCGATGGCGTCGGCGGCGATGGTGGCGACCAGCGCGCTGTCGATCCCGCCCGACATGCCCAGCAGCACCTTCCTGAAGCCAGACTTGCGCAGATAGTCGCGCAGCCCCAGCATCATCGCGTGGTAATCCTGTTCCCATGCGTCGGGCTGGACCGCCATCGGGCCGGGCTCGGCCTGCCAGCCGTCGGGCCCGCGCGTGAAATCGACATGGGCGATCGCTTCCTCGAAGGCGGGCAGCTGGACGACCTTCCGCCCGCCGGGGTTCAGAACGAAGCTGGCCCCGTCATAGATCTGGTCGTCCTGACCGCCGACCATGTTCACATAGGCCAGCGGCAGGCCGGTCTCGACCACCCGGCCGACCATGTGGCCCATGCGCAGGTCCAGCTTCTCGCGGTGATAGGGGCTGCCGTTCGGCACGACCAGGATCTCGGCCCCGGTCTCGGCCAGGGTCTCGGCCACGTCGGGATACCAGCTGTCCTCGCAGATGGGGCTGCCGATGCGGGCGCCGCCCACGGCATAGGGGCCGCTGATCGGGCCGGACTGGAACAGGCGCAGCTCGTCGAACAGCTGCTGGAACGGCAGGTGGTGCTTCAGCACCCGCGCCACCAGCCTGCCGTCGCGGAACACCCAGTAGGCGTTATAGAGCTTGCCGTCCTCGGCCCAGGGGGCGCCGATGCCGATGGCCGGGCCGTCCGTCAGTTCCGCCCCGAGCGCCATCACGGCCTCGATCGCCTGCGCGGTGAAGGCGGGCTTCAGCACCAGGTCCTGCGTCTGGTATCCGGTGATGAACATCTCGGGCAGGGCCAGCATGTCGGCGCCCGCGTCGCGCGCGGTCCGCCATGCCTGCCGCGCCTTCTCGGCATTGCCGGGCAGGTCGCCCACGGTTGCGTTCAGCTGGCCGATGGTCAGGCGGAAACGTTCGGTCATGGTGTCGTCCTTCGTGCGGGCCCCTGCGGGTCACCCAACGACATAGGTGATCGGACCCCAAAGGAAAAGTCGGGCTTTGCCCCTGCAGGGCGATGGGTTAAACCCGAAGCCAAACGACTTGAGGGCAGAGGCATGAAGCGGGCAACTCGGGCGCAGACGGCCCTTGGCGCGATCGCGCTGGCGGGGATGGCATGGACCGCCCCCGTGGCGGCGCAGGTCATCACCAAGCAATACGACGATGGCGGCGTCTACGAGGGGACGTTCCGCAACGGCGTGCAGCACGGGCAGGGCAGCTACGAGCTGCCGAACGGCTATCGCTATGACGGCGACTGGGTCGAGGGCCAGATCATGGGCCAGGGCCGGGCCGAGTTTCCGAACGGGTCCGTCTATGAAGGCCAGTTCGCCGCGGGCAAGCCCGACGGGCAGGGCAAGATCACCTATGCCGATGGCGGCACCTACGAGGGCGACTGGGTCGCGGGCGAGATCACGGGCCAGGGCATCGCGAACTATGCCAACGGGTCGGTCTATGACGGGCAGTTCGCGCGCGGGCTGCACCAGGGCAAGGGCGTGCTGACGCAGCCCAACGGATACCGCTATGAAGGCGACTGGAATTCCGGCGTGAAGGAGGGGCAGGGCAAGATCACCTATCCCGACGGATCGACCTATGAGGGCGGCATGATGGCCGGGCAGCGCGCGGGGCGCGGCAAGCTGACGATGACCGACGGGCTGACCTATGACGGGGTCTGGGCGGCGGGTCAGATGTCGGGGCGCGGCGTGCTGGTCCAGCCTTCGGGCGACCGCTACGAGGGCGAATTGCGCGGCGGGCGCAGGCAGGGCGCGGGTGTCGCGACCTATGCCAATGGCGATGTCTATGACGGCCAGTTCAAGGACGACCGCCGCCACGGCGAGGGCGTCTTCACCGGCGCCGACGGCTATGTCTATGAAGGCCAGTGGGTCGAGGGCCGGATGGAGGGTCGCGGCACGATCACCTATCCCGACGGGTCGATCTATGCGGGGCAGATGCGCGCCGACCGCCCCGACGGGACGGGCAAGATCACCTATGCCGACGGTTCCACCTATGAAGGCCAGTGGTCCGAAGGCGTGATCCAGGGCGACGGCAAGGCCAGCTATGCCAACGGCATGGTCTACGAGGGGGGCTTCCGCAATGCCCGCAACGAGGGGCAGGGCCGCATGTCCTATCCCGACGGCTATGTCTATTCCGGCGCGTGGAAGGACGGGCAGCGTCACGGCGAAGGTCAGGCGACCTATCCCGACGGGACCGTCTATACCGGCGGCTTCGTCGATGGCCTGCGCGAGGGGCAGGGCCGCCTGACCACGCCCGACGGCTTCGTCTATGAAGGCGGCTGGAAGGGCGGAGAGATCGACGGCAGCGGTGTCGCGACCTATGCCAATGGCGATGTCTACGAGGGGACCTTCTCGGGGGGGAAACGCCAGGGACAGGGCGTCATGCGATATGCCACCGGCCAGGTCGCCGCCGGCACCTGGGAGGACAACCGCCTGATCGAGGCCGACGAGGGCGCGGCGGATGCCGAGGGCGCGGCCGATCCCGACCTTGCGGCACCCGACCTGCCCGACGACGCCGCGCCATGATCGTATTCCGCAAGGCGCGGGCCGGGGATCTGCCCCGCCTGGTCGAGATGCTGGGCGACGATGTCCTGGGCGCGACCCGCGAGGGTGCCGACATGGCCGCCTACCAAGCGGCCTTCGACCGCATCGACGCCGATCCGAACCAGCTTCTGGTCGTGGCCGAAACGGATGGCCGCGTCGTCGGCCAGTTGCAGCTGAGCTTCATCCCTGGCCTGTCGCTGCAGGGCACGACGCGCGGCCAGATCGAGGCCGTGCGCGTCGCCTCGGAGATGCGCGGGGCGGGCATCGGCGGGCAGATGATCGAATGGGCCATCGCGTGCTGCCGTGAACGCGGCTGCGGGCTGGTGCAGCTGACGACCAACCGCCAGCGCGCCGACAGCCAGCGCTTCTACGAGGGGCTGGGGTTCCAGCCCTCTCATGTGGGTTACAAGCTGTCCCTCGACTGATCGTCGCTGCCGAACAGACCCGCAAGGCCGCGACTGACGAGGTTGCCGACCTTGGGACGCGGCTGCGCGATGAAGGGCAGCGGGCGGCAGACCTCCATCGCGGCGATGCCGACGCGGGCCGTCAGGGCGCCGTTCACCAGCCCCTCGCCGAAGCGGCGCGACAGCTTGGCAAGGACGCCCCCGCCCGCGACGGTCTGGATCAGGTCGTCGCCCGCCGCGACCGCGCCGGTCGCGATCAGGTGGGTCATCACCGTCCGCGCCAGCCGCCAGCCGCCGATCGTTCCCGCGCGCCCGCCATAGATCTCGGCCATGCGGCGGATCATGCGCAGGTTCGCGGCCAGCGCGGCCGCGACATCGGCCAGCGCCAGCGGGACCAGCGCGGTGGTGGCCGCGACGGTGCGGGCGGCGGCCTCGATTTCCCGGCGGGCCAACTGGTCGAGGCCCGCCAGAAGCTCGGCCTCGGCATGGGTCAGGACGGTTTCGGCATCGAACCCCTCGTCGTGGCGTTCGGCCAGACGCTCGCGCTGCCACTGCATCTCGGGGCGGTCGGCATAGAGCGACAGCAGGCCGCGCGTCACGACCTTCGCGCCCGCCAGATCCTCGTCCGCAAGCGCGGCGCCCGCCTGCCGCTGCAATCCGTCGATCCTGGCCAGCCGCCGGAAGGCCCGCCATTCGCGGAACGCAAGGCCAAGCGCGGCCAGGGTGAAGGTCGCGAACAGCGCCACGGCGATCCAGCCAAGCAGCGGGTATCGCGTCAGCAGCCCGTCGATGAATTCCAGCGCGGCCACGCCCAGCAGGAAGGTCAGAAGCGCCGCGCCCGCATTGACGAACAGGCGCGTCAGGCGGGACGGGGGGCGCCCGACCAGCCGGGTCACCATCTCCATCGTGCGGGGGCGGGGAAGGGGGCTGTCATCGGCATCGATGCGCGGCGCGTCGGCGGGGTTCGCGGGGCCGTCCTCAAGCTCGATCAGGACGGGGCCGCGCGGGCGCTTGGGCGTGTCGGTCGTCACAGGCGGTCTCCGATCAGGAATTCGGCGGCGCGGTCCAGCCGGACATGGGGCGGCCCGTCGCCCGGACGCGCGGTGCCCGGCGCGGGGGCGAAGTTCATGATGGCATAGTCGTCGTCCAGCCATGCCGTCGCGCCCTGACGCGCGGGATGGAGCAACTGCCCCGGATCGGCGGGCAGATCGCCCGCGTGGAAAGCCGCCTGCCGCCCGTCCAGCAGCCGCCCGCGCACGGCGGGCAGATCCTCGCCCTGATGGGCGATCATCTCCTCGGTGGTGGCGCGAAGGGCGGCGATGGCCATGGCCTCGGTCCGGGCGCCCTGGAAATCGGCGCGGTCGCGGGCCTCGCGCAGCATGGCGGTCAGGATCGCGGTCAGGCGCGGATGCTGGACGTGGTGCAGGTGATCGGCCTTGGTCGCGGCGAACAGGATGCGTTCGACGCGCCGCGTGCCCAGGATCTGCGCCAGCCAGCCCGCGCGGCCGGGGCGGAAGGCGGTCAGGATGTCGGCCATCGCGCGGCGCGTGTCCTCGACCGCCTGCGGGCCCTGGTGGATCGCGCCCAGCACGTCAACCAGCACCACCTGCCGGTCGATCCGCGAGAAGTGGTCCCGGAAGAAGGGCCGCACCACGCGCGACTTGTAGGATTCGAAGCGGCGGCGGAATTCGCGGCCCAGCTTGCCGTCCAACAGATGCGGGGGCAGCGGCGCGAAGGTCAGCGCGGGCGAGCCTTCAAGCTCGCCCGGGATCAGGAAGCGCCCGGGCGTGCAATCGGCCCAGCCCGCCTCGCGCGCGGCGATCAGATGCGCGGTATAGAGATCGGCCAGCCCCTGCGCGCGCGGTTCGGCAAAGGGTGCGCCCGAATCCTCGGCCCCGATGGCGGCCAGGAAGGCCTGCGCGCCGGGGCGGTTTGGCAGGCGCTCCAGCACCTCGGTGGACCATTGCGCGAAATCGCGTTCCATCAGGCGCAGGTCCAGCAGCCATTCCCCGGGATAGTCCACGATGTCCAGATGCAGGTTGCGCGGCCCGCGCAGCCCCGACAGCAGCCCCGAGGGTTCCAGCCGCAGCGACAGGCGCAGCTGGCTGACATGGCGCGTCCCTTCGGGCCAGCGCGGCTGGGGTCCGGTCAGCGCGGCCAGGTGGCGTTCATAGTCGAAGCGCGGGATCGTGTCGTCCGGCTGGGGTTGCAGCCAGACGGCCTTCAGCCGCCCGTCCGCCGCCGCCCGCAGCGCATGCATCCGCCCGCGTTCCAGAAGGTTCGCGACCAGCGAGGTGATGAATACCGTCTTGCCCGCGCGCGACAATCCCGTCACGCCCAGCCGCAGGACCGGATCGCCCAGACCCAAGCCCTCGATCACGTCGCTGCCGATGCCCATGCCTGCCCTTTTCGTTCTGCCTTTTCCAGATAATAGGTACGCGCCGCCGGTATTGATAGGGCGGGGGTGATTGCAAGCCGCGCGGCAGGGGCGCTATCACGCGGTGATGACCGCACGACTGCCCATCGACGACGCCCTTCCCGCGCTTCTGGACGCGATGACCACGCATGGCCGGGCCGTGCTGACCGCGCCGCCCGGGGCGGGCAAGACCACGCGCGTGCCGCTGGCGCTGATGGACCGCGTGCGGGGCCGCATCCTGATGCTGGAACCGCGCCGCCTTGCCGCCCGCGCCGCAGCCGAGCGCATGGCCGAGACCCTGGGCGAACCCGTCGGGCGCAGCGTCGGTTACCGCATCCGCGGCGAATCCGTCCCCGGCACCCGGATCGAGGTCGTGACCGAGGGCATCCTGACCCGCATGATCCAGTCCGATCCCGAATTGCAGGGCATCGGCTGCGTCATCTTCGACGAATTCCACGAACGCAGCCTGAACGCGGACCTGGGCCTTGCCCTCGTGTGGGAGTCTCGCGGCGCGCTGCGCGACGATCTGGCCGTGCTGGTGATGTCGGCCACGCTGGATGCCGGACCCGTGGCGGCGCTGCTGGACGATGCGCCCATCGTCGCCTCGGACGGGCGCAGCTTCCCGGTCGAGACGCGCTGGCTGGACCGCCCGCTGCCCGCCTCGGCGCGGCCACTGGACCAGATGGCCGCCCTGATCGCCCGCGCCGCGTCCGAGACGGACGAGACCGGCGGCACCATTCTGGCGTTCCTTCCCGGAGAGGGAGAGATCAGGCGCGTCGCGGCCCAGCTGGACGGGCAGGGGCTGGAGATCGCGCCCCTGTTCGGCGCGCTGGACCACAAGGCGCAGCGCGCGGCGCTGGCCCCGCCGGGGGACCGGCGCAAGCTGGTTCTGGCGACCTCGATCGCGGAAACCTCGCTGACGATACCGGGGGTGCGGGTCGTGGTGGACATGGGCCGCGCAAGGCGGGCGCGCTTCGATCCGGGCAGCGGCATGTCGCGGCTGGTCACCGAACGCGCCAGCCGCGCCGAGGCCGAGCAGCGCCGCGGTCGCGCGGGCCGCGTGGCGCCCGGCATCTGCTATCGCATGTGGGCACGGACCGAGGAGGGGGGCTTCCCTGCCTTCGCCCCGCCCGAGATCGAGGTCGCGGACCTGACCGGCCTTGCGCTGGAACTGGCCGCATGGGGCGCCGCGCCCGGCGACCTGGCGTTCCTGACCGCGCCGCCCGAAGGCGCCCTGTCCGAGGCGCAATCCCTGCTGGCGGGGCTGGGGGCGCTGGACCCGGGCGGCCGCATCACGCCCCACGGCAAGTCGCTGGCCCGCCTGCCGCTGCATCCCCGGCTGGCGCATATGCTGCTGATGGCGGGCCCGCAGGCCGCCGATCTGGCCGCGCTGCTGTCCGACCGCGACCCGCTGCGCGGCGCCCCCGCCGACCTGGCGCTGCGCATGGCGGCCCTGCGCGATCCCTCGGGGCGTCACCCGTTCGAGGTGAACCGCCAGTCCGTCGCGCGGATCAGGCAGGAATCCACGCGCCTGCGCCGGATGGCGGGCAAGGGCGGGGATGCGTTGTCGATGGGGGCCATCGCATCGCTGGCCTATCCCGACCGGATCGGGCAGCGGCGCAAGGGCGATCAGCCGCGCTATGTCCTGTCGGACGGCAAGGGCGCGGCGCTTCCCCCCGAGGATCAGGCCGGGCGCGTGCCCTTTCTCGTGGCGCTGGACCTCGACGGCGATCAGCGCGAGGCCCGCATCCGGCTGGCCGCCCCCCTGACCGAACCCGAGATCCGCGACCTGCATGGCGACCGGATCGTCGCCGTCGATGTCTGCGAATGGTCCCGCCGCGAGGCGCGCGTGATGGCCCGCAGCCAGGAACGGCTGGGCGCGCTGGTCCTGTCGGATCGCGCGTGGGCCGACGCCCCGGACGACCAGATCGCGCTGGCCGCGCTGGAAGGGGTGCGCCAGGACGGCATCCCCTGGTCGCGCGGCGCGGCCCGCCTGCGCGCCCGCATCGCGCTGGTGCCCGAACTGGGGCCGGTGGACGACGCGGCCCTGCTGGCCGATCCCGAATGGCTGCTGCCCTGGCTGACGCGCATCCGCAATCGCGGCGATATCCGCGCGCTGGACCTGACCGAGGCGCTGAAGGCCCGCGTCGGCTGGGACGGCCAGCAGGCGCTGGACCGCGCCGCGCCCGCGCATTTCACGACCCCCCTGGGTCGCCGCGTGCCCATCGATTACGACGCCGAGGATCCCTCGATCGAGGTGAAGCTGCAGGAGATGTTCGGCGTCACGCGCCATCCGGTCGTCGGGGGCAGGCCCTTGCGGATCGCGTTGCTGTCGCCCGCCGGGCGTCCAGTGCAGGTGACGATGGATCTGCCGGGCTTCTGGGCCAGCAGCTATGGCGATGTCAGGAAGGACATGCGCGGCAGGTATCCCCGCCACCCCTGGCCCGAGGACCCGACCGAGGCCGACCCCACGACCCGCGCCAAGCCCCGCGGGACCTAGTCCACGCCTCGGATCAGCTTGCGGTCCAGCACGCGCAGGACCTGGGCCAGATCGTGGCCGCGCTTCAGGATCTGTCCGTCCATGCCGATCACGGCATAGGCCCCCTGGGCGTTCCGCAGGCGTGGACGCTTTTCGATCCGGTAGAGCGGGTGTTCCGTCGCGCGGCGAAAGACGCTGAACACCGCGACATCCCTGAGGAAGGACATCGCATAGTCGCGCCATTCGCCCGCAGCGACGAAGCGGCCATAGGTGGACAGGATCAGGCCCAGCTCGCGGCGGTCGAAGGTGACGCGATCGGGATCTGCATGAAACGGCGGCGTGGCGTTCATCATGTCGGAATGGTGACAGCGCCGCCGCCGCAAATCAATAGCAGGCGACCTTCTCGATCCGGTCGTTCGGCGCGTATTCGATGTTCAGCCGATCAGGACGGAAATCCGCCGTCACCGCATCCTCGGGGCCGATGACGCGGGTCCCGAGCGGAAAGTTCATGTTGTCCAGCACGGAGCGCGGCTGGCCGATCAGCCCCTGGTAACCGGCGGCGCCGCAGGCATCCTCGGGTTCGGGGGGTGCCACGGGCTCGCACGCGGCAAGCAGCCCTGCAAGGGGAAGGAGGAGAGCGATCTTCTTCATGCTGTCACCCGCAATCGACGTTGGAGATGTTGCCCGCCTCGTCCAGTCGGAAGACGATGCGGTTGGGGTCGTAGTCCTGCGGCTCGATCCCGCGATATTCGACCACCCGATAGGACCGGTCCAGCCCCAGCGAGGGGATCGTGCTGCCGGGCTGGCCGATCGCGCCGCGATGGGTCTGCGCCTTGCACAGGTCGGGCTTGCGTTCCTCCAGCCCCTCGATGCCGCTGGCGGCTGCGGGGGCCGCGGGCGTCGCCTGCACCGGGGTCGCAACTGGTGCCGCGCCCTGCGCATAAGCCGTCCCCGCATAGGGATCGCCATAGGTGGGTGCTGCCTGCGCCGGATAAGGCTGATAGCCCTGCGCCTGCTGCTGGTCCACCACCGCCTGGGGATAGCTGTCGATGGCCAGGGGTGGCGTGCGCGAGAAGGGTGCCGCACATCCGCCAAGCGCGATCAGCGCCGCCCCGCCCATGAGAACATGGCTGTTCATCTGAAATCTCTTCCTGCCGATACTGCCCTCGGGACGCTTGGATGCGTCCGGCTTATGGCGGGATGATACGATGCGTCGGGGCGTCTGAAAAGACACGGACGATCAGGCTGTCATGTCCTGGTGGATGCCGTGGACCAGCGTGAACAGCCAGGCGCAGTCGCGGGCGGTCGCGCGGATGCGGTCCTCGTCGGGGACCTGGCCCAGCAGCGCCTGCGGGATGGCATTGCCCAGCAGCATCGCGGCGACGTTCCGCGACGACCGGTCGCTGTCATGTTCGCGGATGCTGCCCTGTTTGATCCACAGATCGATCTGCGCGCGGATCGGCTGGACGATGCAGGCCTCGCGCAGGCGAAGATAGTTGCCGACGCAATCGGGGAAGCGGTGGGCCTCGGCGATGGCAAGGCGGTGCAGGCGCAGGCATTCGGGGTCCAGCGCCCAGGTCAGCACGTCGTCCAGCATGTCCGCGAAATGCCCGTCGGGCGGCAGATCGACCGGTTCCAGGTTCATCCGCGGGTCGAACAGCTCGGCCGCGCTGGCGCTCATGACCTCGCGGAACATGACCGACTTGTCGGTGAAGTAGGTATAGAGCGTGGCCTTGGAGACCTGTGCCGCGCGGGCGATGTCGTCGACGCTGGCACCTGCGAAGCCGTCCCGAAGGAAGATCGCCGAAGCGCCGCGTCGAACCTGCTCGAACTTGCGACCGCGGGTGATGTCCGGATCTGGCGTCATGAAAATCGTCTTCTTCGTTATATTGCAGGGTTCTATAATCGTTTCGGATCGGGTGTCGTTCCCGACTATATTTGTATATTCAAATTTAAGCAGGTTTTCACCGATATCTCGGCGACGTGATTAAAATATGTGCAGAACTCTGTCGATCCCCTGTGGTTAACGGCTTGGAATCACCCTAGTTTGGCGGCGCCATAACCAACATACGCGCCACCCAGGAGGACAGCGATCATGGCCCACAACCTTCTTTCGTTCCGTGATTCGGTCGATCAGATGTTCACGAAGGCCGCCGGCCTGATGGAATTGTCGCCGGGACTCGAGGAAAAGATCCGGGTCTGCAACTCGACCTATGTCGTGCGCTTCGGGGTCCGGCTTCGCGGCCAGATCCACACCTTCACCGGCTATCGCGCGGTCCATTCCGAACATATGGAGCCCGTGAAGGGCGGCATCCGCTATTCGCTGGACGTGAACCAGGACGAGGTCGAGGCGCTGGCAGCCCTGATGACCTACAAATGCGCACTGGTCGAGGTGCCCTTCGGCGGGTCCAAGGGCGGTCTGTGCATCGACCCCCGCGCCTGGAACGAGGACGAACTGGAGCGCATCACCCGCCGCTTCACCTACGAGCTGTCGCGCCGCAACCTGATCTCGCCCAGCCAGAACGTTCCGGCCCCCGACATGGGCACGGGCGAGCGCGAGATGGCCTGGATGGCCGACGCCTACAAGCGCCTGCACCCCGACGACATCAACGCCAAGGCCTGCGTCACCGGCAAGCCCAAGACGGCGGGCGGCATCGACGGACGGGTCGAGGCCACGGGCCGCGGCGTGCAATACGCGCTGCGCGAATTCTTCCGCCATGACGACGTGATGAAGAAGGCCGGGCTGACCGGCGATCTGGGCGGCAAGCGCGTCGTCGTGCAGGGTCTGGGCAATGTGGGCTATCACGCCGCGCAGTTCCTGTCGGCCGAGGACAAGGCGCTGGTCACCTGCGTCATCGAGCGCGACGGCGTGATCCGCAACCCGCAGGGCATCAACATCGACGCGCTGCGCGGCCATATCCGCGCGACGGGCGGCGTGAAGGGCTTTGCCGGCGGCGATTTCACAGAGGACGGCCTGCGCGCGCTGGAAGACGATTGCGACATCCTGATCCCCGCCGCGGTCGAGAGCGTGATCGACGCGACCAATGCCGACCGCATCCGCGCCAGGCTGATCATCGAGGCCGCGAACGGTCCCGTCACCGCCGATGCCGACCGCATCCTGCGCGAGAAGGGCACCGTGATCATCCCCGACATGTATGCCAACGCGGGCGGTGTGACGGTCTCGTATTTCGAATGGGTCAAGAACCTGTCGCAGATCAGCCTCGGCCGGCTGGAGCGTCGCCACGAAGAGGCCCGCGCCCGCATGATCGTCGAGGAGCTGGAGCGCCTGTCCGCCGATACCGGCCTGAACTGGACCCTGTCCAAGGGCTTCAAGGAAAGCTTCCTGACCGGCGCGGACGAGCTGGAGCTGGTGCGCTCGGGTCTGGACGACACGATGCGCGAAAGCTTCAAGAAGATGAAGGAGGTCTGGGTGAACAACCCGCGCGTCGACGACATGCGCACCGCCGCCTATGTCGTGGCGATCCGCCGGATCTCGAACGTCTACAACTCGCTCGGGTTGTGATCAGTCGCGGGGGGCCGCGGCACGGCGCAGGCGGTCGTTGATCGCCGCGCCAAGGCCCCCTTCCGGGATCGGCGCGACCGAGATCGGACGCCCCGCCAGATCGGCGCGGCGCAGCATGTCGAACAGGCGGGCGGCGGCCTCGGACAGGTCGCCGCTGGCCGACAGGGTGAAGGGCCCCGGCTGACCGAAGGCGATATGCGTCTCGTGGGGCAGGGGTTCTGTCACGTCCAGCCGCAGGGCCGCGTTCGGCGCGTAATGGCTGCTCAGCTGACCCGGCGCACTGGGGCGCGAGGGGTCGCCCTGATGCCGCGCGACGGGGGCGCCCAGCACGGTCTCGATATCCTCGACGGCGATGCCGCCCGGACGCAGCAGCGTCGCCACGCCCTCGGGCCAGCCCATGATCGTCGATTCCACGCCCACCGCGCAGGGGCCCGCATCCAGCACCGCGGCGATGCGCCCGTCCAGCCCGCCATCGGGTGACAGGACGTGATCCGCGCTGGTCGGGCTGATCCGGCCCGAGGCATTGGCCGAGGGCGCGGCCAGCGGCCCGCCGAAGCGGCGCAGCAGGTCGCGCGCCGCCGGATGGGCGGGCACGCGCAGCCCGATCGTGTCCAGCCCCGCCGTCACCAGCGAGGCGATGCCTGGATCCGCGCGCAAGGGCAGCACCATCGTCAGCGGACCCGGCCAGAAGGCATCGGCCAGCGCGCGCGCCTGCGGGGGCAGGTCCGCGATGGCCGCGGCCGCGTCGGTATCGGGGACATGCACGATCAGCGGGTTGAAGCTGGGCCGCCCCTTGGCGGCATAGATCCGCGCCACCGCCTGCCCCTGTCGCGCATCGGCGGCAAGACCGTAGACGGTCTCGGTCGGGATGGCCACGCATTCGCCCGCCGACAGCAGATCCGCTGCCGACTGCATGCCGGTATCGTCGGGGTTCAGCCTGAGGGTGTTCATCCGTGACGCGGGGTTTCGGTTGAGCCGGTTTCGTTGGCGGCCCAAGATGCCGCTGAACGCATTTGATAGTCGCGCCGGCCCCGGATGCCAAGGCGCATGGAGGAGACCCCGATGTCCTACAAGGCGCCGGTCGCGCAGATCGACTTCATCCTTCGCCATGTCGTGCCCTTCGCGGATGTCGCCGCGACCGAACGCTTCGCCGAGGCGACGCCCGAGACCGCGACCGCGATCCTGGACGAGGCCGGCAAGCTGTGCTCGGAGGTGCTGGCGCCGCTGAACATGGCCGGCGATCACAGCCCCGCGGTGCTGGAGAACGGCGTCGTCAGATCCTCGCCCGGCTTCGCGGACGGGTTCCGGGCCATCGCGGACGGGGGCTGGGTCGGCGTGTCCGCCGATCCCGAACATGGCGGCATGGGCCTGCCGCAGGCGCTGAACATGTCGGTCGCGGAAATGATGTCGGGCGCGAACCTTGCGCTGCAGCTGAACCCGCTGCTGACCCAAGGGCAGATCGAGGCGCTGGAACATCATGCCAGCGACGAGCTGAAGGCCCTGTACCTGCCCAAGCTGATCAGCGGCGAATGGTCGGGCACCATGAACCTGACCGAGCCGGGCGCGGGCAGCGACGTGGGCGCGCTGACCACGCGGGCCGAACCCGCGGGCGACGGCACCTACCGGATCACGGGGCAGAAGATCTACATCACCTGGGGCGACAGCGACGTTACCTCGAACGTGTGCCACCTGGTGCTGGCCCGCCTGCCGGGGGCGGACAAGGGCACGCGCGGCATCAGCCTGTTCATGGTGCCGAAATTCATCCCCGACGATCAGGGCAACCCGGGCGTGGCCAACGATCTCAAGGTCGTCAGCCTGGAGGAGAAGCTGGGCATCCACGGCAGCCCGACCTGCGTCATGTCCTATGACGGCGCGACCGGTTGGCTGGTCGGGGCGGAAAACAAGGGCATGGCCGCGATGTTCACGATGATGAACTGCGCGCGGCTGGGCGTCGGCATGCAGGGCGTCGGCGTGGCCGAGGCCGCGCTGCAGAAGGCCGTCGCCTATGCGCAGGACCGCAACCAGATGGGCCCGATCATCCGCCATCCCGACGTGCGCCGGATGCTGGCCACCGCGCGGGCCGAGGTCTTTGCCGCCCGCGCCATCGGGCTGGCCTGCGCCACGGCCATCGACATGGAGCGCGCGACGGGCGATGCCGATCACGCCGCCCGCGCGGCCTTCCTGACGCCGATCGCCAAGGCATATGGCACCGACACGGGCATCCGCGTGGCCGACATGGGCGTGCAGGTGCATGGCGGCATGGGCTATGTCGAGGAGACGGGCGCCGCGCAATATCTGCGCGACGTGCGTATCACCTCGATCTACGAGGGGACGAACGGCATCCAGGCGATGGACCTGGTGGGGCGCAAGCTGGCCGATGGCGGCGATGCCGCGATGCGCCTGCTGGACGAGGTGCTGGACGGCGCCAAGGCCGCGCAGGCCGACAACCCCGAACTGGCCCATCAGCTGTGGCAGGCCGCCGAGACCCTGCGCGAGGCGACGATCGCGCTGCTGGATCGCGACCTTCCCGTGCGCTTTGCCGGGGCCGTGCCCTATCTGACCGCCTTCGCGCGTGTGCTTGGCGGGCATTATCACCTGCGGGCGGCGCTGCGCGGCGGGGAATCGCACCGTGCGCTGGCGCGGGTCTTCATGGCGCGCGTGCTGCCCCGCAACGCGGGCGACCTGGCCGAGGCGCTGGCAGGGCTGGACGATCTGACCGGCATCGCGGACGAGGCGCTGGCGGGCGATTTCGCCGCGTGATCCGCACGCCCTTCGACACCCCGCCCGAGGAAGGCGCGGCCATCGAGGTCGCGCCCGGCATCCTGTGGATGCGCCTGCCGCTGCCGATGCGGCTGGACCATGTGAACGTCTTCGCGCTGGATGACGGGGACGGCTGGACGGTCATCGATACCGGCTTCGACAGCAGGCGCGGCCGTGCGATCTGGGAAGGGCTGCTGGCCGGACCGCTTGGCGGGCAGCCCGTCACCCGCGTGATCGGCACGCATCACCACCCCGACCATATCGGTCTTGCGGGCTGGCTGATGGCCACGCAGGGCGCATCGCTTGCGATGACGCGCACGGCCTGGCTGATGGCGCGGATGCTGGTGCTGGACGACCAGCCGCGCCCGCCTGCGGAATCGCTGGACTTCTGGCGCCGCGCGGGGATGCCTGCCGATCTGCTGGCCAAGCGCGCCGCCGAACGTCCGTTCAACTTCGCCGACGTGGTGCATCCGCTGCCCCTTGGCTTCGACCGCCTGTCCGAGGGGCAGGTGATCCGCATGGGCGGGCGCGACTGGCGCATCGCGATGGGGCATGGCCATGCGCCCTGCCACGCGACCTTCTGGTCGCAGGATGACGGGCTGGTCATCGGGGGCGATCAGCTTCTTCCCTCGATCTCGCCCAATCTGGGGGTCTATCCGACGGAACCCGGCGCGGATCCGGTTGGCGAATGGCTGGACAGCTGCGAACGCCTGCTGCCCCTGTCGCGCGACGACCAGTTGGTCCTGCCGGGGCACAAGCTGCCCTTTGTCGGGCTGCCCTTCCGCCTGCGCCAGCTGATCGAGAATCACCGCGCCGCGCTGGACCGCCTGGCCGCGGCGCTGGCCGAAACGCCCCGCAGCGCGGTCGACTGCTTCGACATCCTGTTCCGCCGCCGCATCGGCGAGGGCGAGTTCGGCCTGGCCCTGGTCGAGGCCGTCGCCCACCTGAACCGGCTGGGGCGTGACGGTCGTGCAAGACCCGTGGGCGAAAGGGACGGCGCGGTGCTGTGGGGGGCGTGACAGGGCAACGCGCTTGGGCTATCGCAAGGACAGGATACTGACCAAGGGGGCAGGAATGGCCGATCTCGACAACAAACCCGAAGCCACTCAGGGCACCATGGACGTGACCGCGCAGAAGCGCGCCTTCGCCGGCCTGATGAGCGGCATCACCTGGGTGACCATCGGTTCGCTCGTGGTGCTGATCTTCATGGCGCTGACGAATATCTGAGCCGGCGATGAAACGCAGGACATTCCTTGCCGCCTCGCTTCCGGCGGCCCTTGCGGCATGCGGCGCCGACAATGTCTGGGCGCCCGACGAGACGGTGCGCGCGGCGCGCTTCGTGTCCGACCAGCCGCCCTCGATCACGCTGTTCACGGTGATCGGCATTCCACGCGGGCAGGGCGGCCATTCGGCGCTGATGATCAACGGCAGCCAGCGCGTGGTCTTCGACCCGGCGGGCAGCTGGAACCATCCGCGCATCCCCGAACGGCACGACGTGCTGTACGGGATCACGGACAATTACAAGAACTTCTACATCGACTATCACGCCCGCTCGACCTGGTGGGTGGCCGAGGACAGCATCCCCGTCACGCGCGAGGTGGCCGATATCGCCATCCGCCGCGCCGAGGCCCACGGCCCCGCCAACAAGAGCTTCTGCGCGGTGTCGGTCGGCAGCGTCCTGCAGGGCGTTCCGGGCTTCGAGGATGCACCGCGCGGCTTCTCGCCCCTGCGGCTGCGCGACTGGTTCCTGTCGCGCCCGGGCGTGGTGTCCAAGCGGCACCAGGACGGCGATCCGGCGAACAATCACGACGTCCTTCTGCAGCAGAAGGACGGCCAGATCACCGGCTACGCCAGAAGATAGAGCATCAGCGCCAGGGTCGCGGCCCCCGCCGCGATCGAGGCGAGGACATTGCGGGTCCACAGGCCCGCGATGACCGTCGCCAGCGCGGCGGCCATGCGCGCCGGATCGGGCTGCCCCCCGGTCGCTGCGGGCCAGACGACCAGCGGCGCGACCAGCGCGGGCAGCACCGCCACCGGGGTATAGCGCAGCATCCGCAGCACCCATTCGGGCAGGTCGCGACCGCCCAGCACCCCCAGGAACGACCACCGGATCAGATAGGTGAAGACCCCGAGGATCAGGATGACGATCCAGATGGTCAGGTCGGATACCGGCATCTCAGGCCTCCTTCGGTGCCATGCGCGCCTCGACGACGGCGCCTGCAATCATGCCCAGGGGCGATGCGATCAGCAGCCCCAGCCCCGAGGGCAGCCCCGCCAGAACCAGCGCCAGCACGATCGAGGTGAAGCAGGCCGCCATATGCGCGACCGTGCGCAGCATCGGCGCGATCATCGCGAGGAAGGTGATCGGCATGGCGAAATCCAGCGCGATGCCCTCGGGCATGGATTGCCCGATGATCGCACCCACCGCCGTCGCGATCATCCAGGGCACGCAGATCAGCACCGCGCAGCCCGCGAAATAGGCCAGCCGCTGCGTCATGCTCAGGCGCGGGTGGCGTTCGTAATGCTGGATCGACAGCGCATAGCTTTGATCGACCAGCACGTAGGACAGCCACGCCTTGTGCTTGGCGGGCGCATCGCCCAGCCACGGCACCAGCGAGGCCGAATACATCGCCATGCGCAGGTTCACCGCAAGGCTGGACAGGATGACGATGATGGCGGGCGCGTTGTCGGACATCAGCTGCACCGCGGTGAATTGCGACGCCCCCGCCAGCACCAGCACCGAGAAGCCCATGATCTGCGCAAGGTCCAGCCCGGCCTCGGAGGCGACGACCCCGAACAGCAACGAGAACGGCACGATGACGATCAGGAAGGGCAGCGACTGCCACATCCCGTGCCAGAAGGCCTGCAGGGGCGTGCGCGCCAATGCGCGTGCGGTGATCGGATCGGCGGTTTCCTGCGCGGGATCCGGGCGTGGTTCCGGTGTCGGTGACATGAGGCTTTCGTCCAGCTTCGCTTCGCGCCACCTTGCTTGCATGATGCGCAACCCGACACAAGACCGTGACATCCGCATGGCCAGCCCCATTCCGGCCCACGCGCTGGAGGATGCCGCAGCACTCTGGTGGCGCCATTTCGGCGGCTGGGGTGGGGTCGGTCCCTGCCGCGCCGAACGGGGCGTCGTGGCACTGGACGATGCGGGGCGCGTGCTGGGCGTGGCGGGTCTGCGCGATGCGGGCGGAGGCTTTGCGCCCGAACGCGGCGGCCTGCTGCGGCACCTGTTCCGCGCGGCGCCCCCGACGGGCGACCTGGTCGTCGACGGCATCGCGGTGGTGCAGGGGCGGCGCGGCATCGGTCGCGCGCTTCTGGCCGAGGCCGACCGGCAGGCCGTCCTGCGGGGGCGTCCCGGCCTGCGGGTCGAGGTGCGGGCCTCGAACGCGCCGGCGCGCGCCTTCTATGCGGCGACGGGGTTTCACGAGGAAACGCGGGGCAGGTTCGGCCTGCCCTGGTGGGGGCAGGTCCTGGTGCTGCGCCGCGACGCAGCCTAGCCGAAGGCGCCCGCGACGCGCCCCAGCAGCATGAACGCCCGACCCGAGCGGCTGTCGGCCATGACGGCGATCTGCAGGTCGTCCAGTTCCGGAACCAGCCGCGCCAGCAACCCGTCGAAATTGCGCAGGAAGTGATGCGCCGTGTCGCGGAACACGTCGTCATCGTGCAGCATCGCCGAGACCGCCTCCAGCGCCTGGTCGTCATGGACCGCCCCGAGCGAGGCGACCGCGCTGCCACGTTCGCCCGCGGCGAAACGGCGCCACGCATCGGCCTGCGCCGCGTCGGGCGGCAGGTCGTCCATGTAGATGTCGCGCCCCGCCAGCAGGGTCACCACGTCCTGGGCGCTGCGCAGCACGCGCGAATTGGTCGTGTCGCGCAGGGCCTGGCGCAGCGCGTCGATCGCCTCGTGATCGTCGGGCCCGTCGGGGAAGTTCAGCGCCCGGATCAGGGTCGCCGCATCGACCGACTGGGACGGCGGGGCGTCCAGCGCCATCGAGGGCTGGGCATCGGGGCGCGGCGCATCGGGGCGCGGCGGTTCGGGCAGGCGCGGACGGGATTGCGGGCGCGGTGCGTCGGGCGCGGGCGCGATGCCGCCATGCAGCGGCTTCGGCGCGGGGGCCGGTGCCTCGGGGATGTCGCCCCCCATGCGGGCCAGCGTGGCGCGCAGATCCTCGGCCTCGGCGCGCAGGACGGCGATGCTGCGGGCCAGCGACACCGCCAGCCAGATCAGCGCCAGCGGCAGCGCCACGCCCACCACGGCCATCAGCCGCGCGATCCCGCCGCCCCCGCCTTCGCCGCCGGGGGCCAGCATCCAGAACAGCGCCACGAGGAACAGCCACACCCCGCTGAGGGCATAGCCCACCGACGAGATGCGGTCCCGGCGCGACAGGCTTGCAATCTTGGCGATCACGGACATGGGATCAGACGTATTTGATCGAGAGGATCTCGTAGCTGCGCTCGCCGCCGGGGGTCTTCACCTCGACGCTGTCGCCCTCGTCCTTGCCGATCAGGGCGCGGGCCAGGGGGGAACGCATGTTCAGCAGGCCGCGCTCGATATCGGCCTCGGCCTCGCCCACGATCTGGTAGGTGCGTTCCTCGTCGGTATCCTCGTCGACCATGGTGACGGTCGCGCCGAACTTGATGCTGCCCGACAGTTTCTCGGGGTCGAACACCTCGGCCCGCGACAGCAGGCCCTCCAGTTCCTTGATGCGGCCCTCGATGAAGCCCTGCTTCTCGCGGGCGGCGTGGTATTCCGCGTTCTCGGACAGGTCGCCATGCTCTCGCGCTTCGGCGATGGCGCGGATGACGGCGGGGCGCTCTTTCGTCTTCAGATCGGTCAGCTCGCGTTCCAGCGCCTGAAAGCCCTTCCGGGTCATCGGTATCTTATCCATCGCTGCCCTGT
This sequence comes from Paracoccus sp. PARArs4, assembly GCF_947311865.1. Taxonomy (NCBI): domain Bacteria; kingdom Pseudomonadati; phylum Pseudomonadota; class Alphaproteobacteria; order Rhodobacterales; family Paracoccaceae; genus Paracoccus; species Paracoccus sp. PARArs4. Next base: position 185,870 of record NZ_CAMZMW010000002.1, read on the forward strand.
CCTTCATGGGATGCGGTTCTTGGTCATTCGCTGCCAAGCCAACGCCCCCGCCATGGGGATGGCAGGGGCGTGGTCGGCATCAGGCATTCATCGTGAACCCAATTCCGCGACCTTTGCAAGCCTGCTTGGTGGGCAGTCGCCCCATCGGCGGATTTCTTCGCGGCGTCACGATTGCCCCCGGCATCCCGTCAAGCTACCAATTTGTCCAAAGCCAGACATCACGGGAGGATGCGAGCCGATGACCGAGGACGCCACGATCGAACGAGAATCAATGGAATACGACGTCGTGATCGTCGGCGCGGGCCCGTCGGGGCTGTCCGCGGCGATCCGGCTGAAGCAGATCGACCCCGAGATCTCGGTCGTGGTCCTGGAAAAAGGTTCCGAGGTCGGCGCGCATATCCTGTCGGGCGCGGTGCTGGACCCGTCGGGTCTCGACCGCCTGATCCCCGACTGGAAGGAGAAGGGCGCCCCCCTGAACACCGAGGTGGTGGACGACAACTTCTTCGTGCTGGGCGAAAGCGGTCAGGTGCGCGTGCCGAACTGGCCGATGCCGCCGCTGATGAACAACCACGGCAACTATGTCGTCAGCATGGGCAATGTCTGCCGCTGGATGGCCGAGCAGGCCGAGGAACTGGGCGTCGAGATCTTCCCCGGCATGGCCGCCAGCCAGCTGGTCTGGGACGGCGATCGCGTGAAGGGCGTCGTCGCGGGCGAATTCGGGCGCAATCCCGACGGCACGATCGGCGACGGCTACGAACCCGGGATGGAGCTGCACGGCAAATACGTCTTCATCGCCGAGGGCGTGCGCGGCAGCCTGTCCAAGGAGATCATCGCCAAGCTGGGCCTCGATGCCGGATCCGAGCCGCAGAAATACGGCATCGGCATGAAGGAGATCTGGGAGGTTTCCCCCGAGAAGTTCAAGAAGGGCCGTGTCGTCCACACGATGGGCTGGCCGCTTGGCAAGAACGCGGGCGGCGGCAGCTTCATCTATCACTTCGAGGACAACCAGGTGCTGGTCGGCTTCGTGGTGCACCTGAACTACAAGAACCCGCACCTGTATCCCTACATGGAGTTCCAGCGCTTCAAGCACCACCCGATGGTCGCGGAACTGCTGGAGGGCGGCAAGCGTGTCGCATATGGCGCGCGCGCCATCAGCGAGGGCGGCTTCCAGTCGCTGCCGCAGCTGTCCTTCGCGGGCGGCGTGCTCTTGGGCTGCAGCGCGGGCATGGTCAACGTGCCGCGCATCAAGGGCAACCACAACTCCATGCATTCGGGCATCGAGGCCGCCGAGGCCGCGGCCGCCGCGCTGAAGGCGGGCCGCGAGGGCGACCGGCTGCAGGATTACGACGCCGCTGTCCGCGACGGCGCGGTCGGCACCGACCTGAAGCGCGTGCGCAACGTCAAGCCGATCTGGTCGCGTATGGGCCTGACCGCCAGCCTGATGCTGGGCGGCATCGACATGTGGGTGTCGAACCTGACCGGCTGGAACCCGATGGGCACGTGGAAGCACGGCAAGACCGACGCCGCGGCGACCGGCAAGGCCGCGGACTTCCCGGTGATCGACTACCCCAAGCCCGACGGCAAGCTGTCCTTCGACCGCCTGACGAACGTGGCCTTCAGCTTCACCAACCACGAGGAAAGCCAGCCCTGCCACCTGAAGCTGCGCGATCCCTCGGTGCCGATCGCGGTCAACCTGCCCGAATATGCCGAACCGGCGCAGCGATATTGCCCGGCCGGCGTCTACGAGGTGATCGAGGATGCGGACGGGCCGCGCTTCCAGATCAACTTCCAGAACTGCGTCCACTGCAAGACCTGCGACATCAAGGATCCCAGCCAGAACATCGTCTGGACCACGCCGCAGGGCGGTGACGGGCCGAATTACCCGAACATGTGATGACGGGTTCGGCGGGGGGCGTTGCGACCCCCGCCTTCCCTGGTCTAGGCTGGACCAAACGTGAATGTGACCAGCGGACATTTCTGACGTGAACATCCTGCACAGCGACCTGCCCATTGCCGGCCCCCTCAAGACCGCGCTGATCGCCATGCTGATGGCGGGTGCGGCCCATGCGCAGGACAGCCGTCCGCAGCCGCGCCCCGCCCACGAGATGGCAGCGCCGCTGACCCACGGGCTGGCGGGTCCCTACCTGGCCGCGCGGCTTGCCACGGTCGAGAACGACTTCAGCGCGGCGGCGGAATATTTCGCCCGCTCGGCGGATGCGCTGCCCGACGACGTTTACCTGCAGGACAACGCCATCCTCGCGCTGATCTCGGCGGGGCGGCTGGACCGGGCCGGACAGATCACCGACGACCTGTTCGACGACGGAAACGAGACCGAGCTTGCGGCCCTCGTGCGGCGCGGGCAGCTGATCCGCGCGGGCGACTGGCAGGGGCTTCTGGCGCTGATCGACGCGCATCGCGATCCCGACGCCCCCGTCAACGAGGATCTGATGGACGGCATCATGCGCGGCTGGGCGCTGCTGGGGGCAGGGCGCGCGCAGGACGCGCTGGCCGCGTTCCAGGCGCTGGCCGACGACCCCTCGCTTGCGCCGGTGGTGAACTATCACCTGGCCCTGGCGCGCGCGCTGGTCGGCGATTACGAGACCGCCGAGACGCTGCTGGAGGAATCGGACGGGATTGCCGATCTGATGGGTCTTGTCACCCGCGTGCAGGTCCTTGCGCAGCTCGACCGTCGCGACGAGGCGCTGGCCTTGCTGGATCAGGTGCAGGAGATCGAGGCCGAACCGCAGCTGGTCGCCCTGCGCGACGCGCTGCAATCGGACGCCCCGGTGCCTTTCGACGTGGTCGGCGGCCCCGGCGACGGGATCGCGCATCTGCTGCTGTCCTTCGCCTCGGCGCTGGCCTCCAGCCCCGATCCCGAACCGCTGGCGCTGATCCACGCGCGGATCGCGTCCTGGATCGCCCCCGAGGATGCCGAGGCGCGGCTGATGGTCGCCCAGCTTCTGCAGGAACGCCAGCAGCTGGACCTGGCCGAGGCCGAGTTCGCCGCCGTCCGCCAGATGGGCGAGATGCGCCCCGTGGCCGAGATGACGCGCATCGACGCCCTGTCCCGCGCCGATCGCAAGCCCGAGGCCGAGCAGGCCGCGCTGGCCCTGACCGCCGCCTATCCCGACCTTGCGCAGGCCTGGATCGCGCTTGGCGACGTGCTGCGCCAGCAGGAGAAGTTCGACAGCGCCGTGCCGGCCTATGACCGCGCCCTGTCGCTTCTGGCCGATGCGCCCGAGGGGGCGCGGTGGTTCCCGCTCTATGCGCGGGGGATCGCGCTGGAACGCGCGGGCCAGTTCGACCGCGCCGAGAAGGACCTGCTTGCCGCGCTGGAAATCCGGCCCGAACATGCAAGCTGCCTCAACTATCTCGGCTACAGCTGGATCGACCGGAACCAGAACTTGGATCGCGCGCTGGCGATGATCCAGAAGGCGGTCGAGCTGTCGCCCGGCGACGGCTACATCCTCGATTCGCTGGCATGGGCCTATTTCCGCATGGGCCGCTATCAGGACGCGGTCGCCCCCATGGAGGAAGCCGTCGCCAGCATGTCGGCCGATCCCCTGGTGAACGATCACCTGGGCGACATCTACTGGAAGGTGGGCCGCCAGCGCGAGGCCGAGATCCAGTGGCAGCGCGCCCTGTCGCTGGAGCCGACCGACACCGGCGATGTCGATCCCGACCGCATCCGCGCCAAGCTGGATCGCGGGCTGGATCGCGTCCTGGCCGAGGAAGCCGCGCGCGGCGACACCGACGATGCGCCCTTGCCCGATGTCCGCGACACCGCGTCCGAATAAGCGACCGGGCTGCGACGCCTCGTAACTGGCATCCGCCGGGCGGCGGCGCTAGATTGCGGGAAATTGCTGCAAAGGGCCTCTCTCATGCTTCGTCTGGGCGTCAATATCGATCACGTCGCGACCCTTAGGAATGCGCGGGGGACGCCCTGGCCCGACCCGATGCGCGCGGCCGAACTGGCGCAGGCCGCGGGCGCGGACGGCATCACCGCCCATCTGCGCGAGGATCGCCGCCACATCCGCGACGAGGATATCGACACGCTGATGGCGCGGCTGACCCTGCCGCTGAACTTCGAGATGGCCGCCACCCCCGAGATGCAGGCCATCGCGCTGCGCCACCGCCCCCATGCCGTCTGCATCGTCCCCGAGAAGCGCGAGGAACGCACGACCGAAGGCGGGCTCGACGTCGCGGGGCAGGAGGAGGCGCTGGCGGCCTTCATCGCCCCCCTGCGCGAGGCCGGCTGCCGCGTGTCGCTGTTCATCGGCCATCAGCCTGAACAGATCCGCGCCAGCGCCCGCGTGGGCGCCGCCGTGGTCGAGCTGCATACCGGCGCCTATTGCGATCTGGACACCGAAGGGCGCCATGACGAACGCGATGCCGAACTGCAGGCGCTGCAGCAGGGCGCGCGCCTGGCCGCCGATCTGGGCCTCGAGGTGCATGCGGGCCACGGGCTGACCTTCGGCACCGTCGGTCCCATCGCCGCGATCCCGCAGCTGGCCGAGCTGAACATCGGGCATTTCCTGATCGGGGAATCGGTGTTCCTCGGCCTCGACGGAGCCATCCGCGAGATGCGCCGCCGCATGGACATGGCGCGCGCATGATCCTGGGCATCGGCACCGATCTGGCGAATATCGACCGGATCCAGGGCACGCTGGACCGCTTCGGCGACCGCTTCCGCAACCGGGTCTTCACCGAGCGCGAACTGGCCAAGGCCGCCCGCCGCGCCGACGAGGCCGGGACGCTGGCCAAGCGGTGGGCCGCGAAGGAGGCGTGCTCGAAGGCATTGGGAACGGGGCTTGCGATGGGCATCGCCTGGAAGGACATGGCGGTATCGAACCTGCGCTCCGGCCAGCCGGTGATGGAACTGACGGGATGGGCCGCCGACCGCCTGCGGGGGATGACCCCGCCGGGGCACCGGGCGGTCGTCCACGTGACGCTGACCGACGATCACCCCTGGGCACAGGCCTTCGTCGTGATCGAGGCCCTGCCCGAGGCGGGTGCCAAAGCTTGACTTTGGCCCGCATGCGGGACCATGAACGCCCGACCGGGGCCGCTGGCCCCCTGCGATTGCAAAGGATGACGCGGTATGGCCGAAAGCGCAGCCCCGAAGAAGAAGGATGGCATCTGGGAGACGATCAAGACGATCTTCTGGGCGCTGGTCATCGCCGGCATCTTCCGCACCCTGTTCTTCCAGCCCTTCTGGATTCCGTCGGGCTCGATGAAGGACACGCTGCTGATCGGCGACTTCCTGTTCGTCAACAAGATGGCCTACGGCTATTCCCAGCACAGCTGCCCCTTCTCGGCCTGCCCGATCTCGGGGCGGATCCTGGGGTCGGACCCCGAACGCGGTGACGTGGTGGTCTTCCGCCACCCGGTCCGCAACGTCGACTTCATCAAGCGCGTGATCGGCCTGCCGGGCGATACCGTGCAGATGCGCGGCGGACGCCTGTTCCTGAATGGCGAGGAGGTCCAGACCACCCCCGCCGGCGATTTCGTCGAGACCAAGGAACAGCAGGGCCCGCAGGGCCTGATCCCGCGCTGCGTCAACGACCCCGTCGATGCGGGCGGCGATTGCGTCAAGACCCGCACGACCGAGACCCTTCCCGGCGGCCACAGCTATGACGTGCTGAACATCACGGATGGCTGGGTCGCGGACGACACGCCGACCTACACGGTCCCAGAAGGGCATTACTTCTTCATGGGCGACAACCGCGACAATTCCGAGGATTCGCGCTTCCCGACCGAGATCGGCGGCCTGGGCTTCGTGCCCGCCGAATACCTGATCGGGCGCGCGGACCGGATCATGTTCTCCTCGGCGGGTCGCTCGCTTCTGTATTTCTGGACCTGGCGTCCCGATCGTTTCCTCAAGGCGGTGAATTGACCCCCTCTGCAGACATACGCGCCTTCATGACCCGGCTGGGTCATGAATTTACCCGACCCGAACTGCTGGTGCGGGCGCTGACCCATGGCTCGATCGCCTCGGTCACGCGGCCCGACAACCAGCGGCTGGAATTCCTGGGCGACCGCGTCCTCGGGCTGATCATGGCCGAGGCACTGTTCCAGGCCGATACCGAGGCCAGCGAGGGCCAGCTTGCCCCGCGCTTCAACGCACTGGTCAAGGGCGAGACATGCGCCGCCATCGCCCGCGACATCGGGTTGGGCGAGGTGCTGAAGCTGGGCCGTTCGGAAATGCTGTCGGGCGGGCGGCGCAAGGATGCGCTGCTGGCCGACGGGATGGAGGCCGTGCTTGCCGCGATCTACCTGGATGCCGGGCTGGAGGCCGCGCGCGGCGTCGTGCTGCGCCTGTGGAAGCAGCGGCTGTCCTCGGTCGCGGATGACGCGCGGGACGCCAAGACCGCATTGCAGGAATGGTCGCAGGCGCAGGGCATGCCGCCCCCGTCCTATGACCAGACCGACCGGACCGGGCCGGATCACGCCCCGGTCTTTCACATCACCGTCAGCCTTGCCGATGGGCGCAAGGCCGAGGCCCGTGGCGCGGGGACCAAGCGCAGCATCGAACAGGCCGCCGCGAAGGCGCTGCTGGAACGTCTGGAAGGACAGGAATGACCGACGAAACCCAAACCCGCGCAGGCTTCGTCGCGCTGATCGGCGAACCCAATGCTGGCAAGTCCACGCTGCTGAACCAGATGGTCGGCGCCAAGGTGTCCATCGTGACCCACAAGGTGCAGACCACCCGCGCCCGCATCCGCGGCATCGCGATGGAGGGTGACAGCCAGATCGTCTTCGTGGACACGCCGGGCATCTTCCGCCCGCGTCGCCGCCTGGATCGCAGCATGGTCGCCGCCGCCTGGGGCGGGGCGTCCGATGCCGACCTGGTGCTGTTCCTGATCGAGGCGCATCGCGGCCTGACCGAAGGCGCCATGGCCATCATCGAGCAGCTGAAGGAAAGCGCTCAGAACCGTCCCGTCGCGCTGATCATCAACAAGATCGACCGCGTCAAGGCCGAGACCCTGCTGGCCCTGTCGGCCAAGGCGAACGAGGCGTTCCCCTTTGCCGAGACCTTCATGATCTCGGCCGAGAAGGGTTACGGCACGCAAGAACTGCGCGGCTGGCTGGCCGCCAGCCTGCCCGCAAGCCCGTGGCTGTATCCCGAAGACCAGATCGCCGATCTGCCCATGCGCATGATCGCCGCCGAGATCACCCGCGAGAAGCTGACCCTGCGCCTTCACGAGGAGATCCCCTATCAGCTGACGGTCGAGACCGAGCAGTGGGAGGAGAAGGGCGACGGCAGCGCGCGGGTCGAGCAGGTCGTCTATGTCATGCGTCCAGGCCACAAGGGCATCGTGCTGGGCAAGGGCGGCGAGACGATCAAGGCCGTGGGCCAGGCCGCCCGCGCCGAGCTGGAAGAGTTCATGGGCCGCCGCGTGCACCTGTTCCTGCAGGTCCGCGTCCGCGAGAACTGGCTGAACGAATCCGAACGCTATGACGAGATGGGCCTGAACTTCCGCGACGGTGATGGCTGAGGCACGGCTGGCCGCCGGCCTCTGGGTCGGCGCCTATCTTGCGCGGCTGGGGCTGGCGAACATCCCGGCCTATGTGATGGCGCGCGGCGACGACACGGCGGGCGCCATCGCCGTCAAATGCGCCCATCTGGACGGGCGCGCGACCCTGTGGCGGCGGGAATGGGACTTCGAGACCGACACCCGCCCCTGGATCGCCACCGATGCCGGCCCCGAACCCGAGATCGACGCGACCATCGCGCGCGCCCGCGCCAGCGACCCCGACCTGTGGGTGATCGAGATCGAGAGCCGCGACGGCGCGACCCTTCTGGACCAGGAGGGGCTGTTCTAAGCCTCTGGCGCGGAGCGGGGCTGCAGCTTATGCAATTCCCATGAGCAGCGCACCCGATCCCCAGACCGATTCGCCCATAGGCCTCGTCTATGCCCTTTCCGCCTATCTGTGTTGGGGCGCGCTGCCGATCTACATGAAGGCGCTGTCGGATGTCCCCGCGGCCGAGATCATCGCCCATCGCGTGATCTGGTCGCTGCCCATCGCGGCGGCGGTGCTGATCTGGCAGGGGCGGCAGGACCAGGTGCTGGCCGCGCTGCGCCAGCCGCGCCTCTTGGCGATGGCCGCGCTGACGGCGGTGCTGATCTCGGCCAACTGGCTGATCTATGTCTGGGCGATCACGCATGACCACGCGCTGGACGCGGCGCTCGGCTATTATATCAACCCGCTGTTCAGCGTGCTTCTAGGGTCGCTCGTCCTCAAGGAGGTGCTGTCGCGCAGCCAGCTTCTGGCGATCGCGCTGGCGGCGGGGGCGGTGGTTATCCTGACCGTGCAGGCGGGGCGCCTGCCGATGGTCGCGATGGGGCTGACGCTGTCCTGGGGGACCTATGCCTATTGCAAGAAGCGCCTGCCGCTTGGGCCGAACCAGGGCTTCACGCTGGAGGTGCTGCTGCTGATGCCGCTGGCGCTGATCTATCTCGGCTGGATGGGCGCGACGGGGCAGGGGCTGTCCTATGATGCCAGCACCTGGGCGCTGCTGCTGGGCTGCGGGCCGGTCACGGCGATCCCGCTGCTGTTCTATGCCAACGGGGCCAAGCTGATCCGGCTGTCCACCATCGGCATCCTGCAATACGTCACGCCCACGCTGATCTTCCTGTGCGCCGTGATCGTCTTCGGCGAACCCTTCGAGGGTGCGCGCCTCGTGGCCTTCCCGATGATCTGGGCGGCGCTTGCGATCTATACCGCCTCGCTCTTGCGGCAGGCTGGGCGCAGGCGGCGCGACCGCAGGCTGGCGGCCACGCGCCGGATGCAGTGATCTGGCATCTTCGCGGCGCTTCCCGCATCCTGCCGTGATGGCAAGGGGGACCGGCTGATGGAGTGGCAGGCACAGGGCACCGTCATCGCGCGCCGCGCGCATGGCGAAACCGCCGTCATCATCGACGTGCTGACCGCCGAACACGGGCGCCATGCGGGCATCGTGCCGGGGGGCGCGTCGTCGAAACGCGCGGCCATGCTGCAACCGGGCACGCGGCTGGACCTGCGCTGGCGCGCGCGGCAATCCGATCAGCTGGGCAATTTCGCGATCGAGCCCGTGCGCATGCGGTCGGGCTTGATGTCCGACCCGGCGGGGCTGGCGGGGCTGAACGCGATCTGTGCGCTTCTGGTTTTCGCGCTGCCCGAACGCGATCCGCATCCCGCGCTGGCCGCCCGGACCGAGACGCTTCTGGACGCGATCGAGGCGGGCAATCCCGACTGGCCCGCAGGCTATCTGCTGTGGGAGATGTCGCTGCTGGACGAGATGGGCTTCGGGCTGGACCTGTCGGCCTGCGCGGTGACGGGGGCCGCCGATGGGCTGGCCTTCGTCAGCCCGCGTTCGGGGCGGGCGGTGTCGCGTGATGGGGCGGGGGATTACGCGCCGCGCCTGCTGCCCCTGCCGCCGCTGATGGGTGGCGAGGAACCGGGCAGAGGGCGCGATCTGGCCGAGGGGCTGGCCCTGACGGGCCATTTCCTGCAATCGCGGCTGGCCGAGGACCTGGTCGGCAAGCCGCTTCCTGCCGCGCGGGGCCGTCTGGTCGGACGGCTGACCCGCGCGAGGGGCTAGGGCTTACTGGTTGCCGCGCGCGGCCGACAGCGCGTCGGTCACCTGATCGGCGGGACGACCGCTTTCGAAGATCAGCCAGGTCGGGCCCTTGATCTTCAGCACGCCGCCATAGAACTCCATCTCGGTCGCGTTCTGGAGGGCTTCGAAGAAGCGCTGCTCGACGGCCAGGTCCTTGCAGTCGGTGACGCCGCTGGTCTGCAGCGGCTCGAACGCGACGGCGGGCAGCTGGACGGTGTTCTTGGCGGCATAGCCGTTGCACGGGCCGCGGCCCGACACGCCTTCGGGGCGCAGCGTCAGGGTGATGTTGCGCAGCGGCACGGTGCCGTTGCCGATGCCGACCAGCACGTAGTCGTTCGCGGGCAGGCCGCCCATCGGATCGCCCGCAGGTTCCGAGGAACAGGCGGCAAGCGTCAACGCGGCGGCACCGAGCGCGACGAGCGGCATCTTGCGGCGCGTTTGGAAGACGGAACGGAACATGGCAGAACTCCTTGGCGGAAAGCGGACCGGAACGGATTATCCTTAAACCATTTCCCGTTCCAGTCCGATCCCGTTCATCCCAGAAGACGCCGCGCGATGACCTGTGCCTGAATTTCCGCAGCGCCCTCGAAGATGTTGAGGATGCGGGCGTCGCACAGCACCCGGCTGACCTGGTATTCAAGCGCGAAACCGTTGCCACCGTGGATTTGCAGCGCGTTGTCCGCCGCCGACCATGCCACGCGGGCCCCCAGCAGCTTGGCCATCCCGGCCTCGAGGTCGCAGCGGCGGTCGTGATCTTTCTGCCACGCGCTGAAATAAGTGAGCTGCCTTGCGATCATGATTTCGACAGCCATCATCGCCAGCTTGTCGGCCACGCGGGGAAACTCGACCAGCGGCTTGCCGAACTGCTTGCGGTCCAGCGCATAGCGCAGGCCCAGCTCCAGCGCGTTCTGCGCCACGCCGATGGCGCGGGCGGCGGTCTGGATGCGCGCGGATTCGAAGGTCTGCATCAGCTGCTTGAAGCCCTGGCCCGTCTGCCCGCCCAGAAGGTTGTCGCCCGCCACGCGGAAGCGGTCGAAGCCCAGCTCGTATTCCTTCATCCCGCGATAGCCCAGCACCTCGATCTCGCCGCCCGTCATGCCGGGGGTGGGGAAAGGGTCGGCATCCGTGCCGGGGGTCTTTTCGGCGATGAACATCGACAGGCCGCGATAATCCGTCGTGTCGGGGTCGGTGCGGGCCAGCAGCGTCATGACATGGGTGCGGGCCGCGTGGGTGATCCAGGTCTTGTTGCCGGTCACGACCCAGTCGTCGCCGTCGCGCACCGCGCGGGTGCGCAACGACCCCAGATCGCTGCCGGTATTGGGCTCGGTGAAGACCGCCGTGGGCAGCGTCTCGCCGCTGGCAAGCCGCGGCAGCCACTGGGCCTTCTGCGCATCGGTGCCGCCGCACAGGATCAGCTCGGCCGCGATCTCGCTTCGGGTGCCAAGGGACCCCACGCCGATATAACCGCGCGACAGTTCCTCGGAGACGACGACCATCGCGGCCTTGGGCATGCCCAGCCCGCCGAATTCCTCGGGGATGGTCAGGCCGAAGACGCCCAGCCCAGCCAGCTCCTCGATCACCTCCATCGGGATCAGTTCGTCCTTCAGGTGCCAGTCATGGGCATGGGGGACGACCTTGTCCTCGGTCCAGCGGCGGAACTGGTCGCGGATCATCTCCAGATCCTCGTCCAGGCCCGAGGCCCCGAAGGTGGGGGCGCCCTGCGCATCCGCGATCAGGCGCGCAAGCTCGGCCCGCGCGGCGGGGGTGTTGCCGCCCATCAGGTCGCGCGCGGCGTCCGACGGCGTCCAGTCGATGCCAAGATCCGACAGGCGGGCGAACTCGGTCTGGCTCATGGGGATGCCATGGGCGATCTGGGTCAGGTATTCGCCCATGCCGATGGCGGCGATCAGATCCTCGACCCGGCCCGAGACGCGGCCCGACCATGCGTGCAACTGCCGGATGGATTCGACATAGGTGGCCAGCCAGGACAGCGCGTGGGCGGCGTGCTGGTGCACCTCCAGCAATTGCGGATCGGGTTTGCCCGAAGGTGCGACCAGCGCCCTCAGCGCCTCGGTCGCGCGGGTCTGCAGATCGTCAAGCTCGGACAGGACGGCCTCGGACCGGTGCTGCATGTCTTTCATCGCTTTCCCCTTTGCGGCGTTGCAGCATGGGTAGCGCCTTTGCATCCGCAGCGCAACAATTATGCGTCAAGTGATCCCATAAGGTTCTAAAATGTCGCAACGGAATCGCTGCCGTATTTGTCTTTTCCTTTCCGAACCCCGCGTTTAGCGTGCGCGCATGTTCGGATTAGAGCTTTGGCAATTCGTCGCGGCCCTCGGGGTCACGCTGTTCGCGGGATTCGTGAAGGGGGCGATCGGCTTTGCCATGCCCATGATCATGATCTCGGTCTTCGGGTCGATCATGCCCGCCACCACGGCGCTGGCGGCGATGATCCTGCCTACGCTGTTCACCAATATCCAGCAGGCGATGCGTGACGGGGTGCCGGCGGCTGCCGGGTCGATCCGGCGGTTCCGGCTGCATATCGCGATGGTGGGCGTCTTCATCTGCGTCTCGGCGGGGTTTGCCAACATCATCCCGCAATGGCTGATGTACGCGATCCTGGGCCTGCCGATCACGCTGTTCGCGCTGTGGCAGCTGTCGGGCCGCCCCATGACCATGAGCCTGCGCCACCAGAAGCGGGCCGAGGCCGTGTCGGGCGTGATCGGGGGGCTCTATGGCGGGATCTCGGGGATCTGGGGGCCGCCGCTGATCGTCTATCTGCTGTCCATCGGGATCGAGAAGAAGGAACAGGTCCGCGTGCAGGGCGTGGTCTTCCTGATCGGCGCGGTGGTGCTGACGGTGGCGCATCTGTTCTCGGGGGTGCTGAACGCGCAGACGGTGCCCCTGTCGCTGATCCTGTGCCTGCCGGGCTTCGTCGGCATGAAGCTGGGCTTCGCCTTGCAGGACCGCTTGGATGTGGGGCAGTTTCGCCGCTGGACGCTGGTCCTTCTGATCCTGACCGGCCTGAACCTGATCCGCCGCGCGCTTGAACTCTGGAGCATGTGATGATTGACGCCGCCGACCTGACCGCCCGCCTGATCCGCTGCCCCTCGGTGACGCCCGACGCGCACGAGGCGCTGGAGCTGCTGGAGGGCCTGCTGTCCGAGGCGGGCTTCGAGTGCCACCGCGCGGACCGCAACGGCACGCCGAACCTGTTCGCGCGGTGGGGCGCGAAGGGGGCGAAGACCATCGGCTTTAACGGGCATGTGGACGTGGTGCCGACCGGCGATCCGGCATCCTGGACGCATCCGCCCTTTTCCGGGCATGTCGATGCCGATGGCACGATCTGGGGGCGCGGCGCGACGGACATGAAATCGGGGGTCGCGGCCTTCGTCGCCGCCGCCATCGACTTCGTCCGCGACACGCCGCCCGAGGGCGCGATCATCCTGACCATCACCGGCGACGAGGAAGGCCCCTCGAAGGACGGCACGCCCGCGCTGCTGGACTGGATGGACGCGAACGGGGAACGCATGGATGCCTGCATCGTGGGCGAGCCGTCGAACCCCGAGGTCATGGGCGAGATGATGAAGATCGGGCGTCGCGGCTCGATGACCTTCAACATCCGCGCGACGGGCAAGCAGGGGCACGCGGCCTATCCGCACAAGGCCAACAACCCGCTGCACGCGCTGACGCGGTTCCTGTTCGAACTGACCGCCGAGCCGCTGGACGAGGGGACCGACCATTTCGACCCCTCGGGGTTGCAGGTCACCTCGGTCGATTGCGGGAACCCGGCATCGAACGTCATCCCCGAACGCGCGACGGCGGTGGTCAACATCCGCTTCAACGACCTGCACACGGGCGCATCCCTGACCGAGCGGCTGCAGGCCCATGCCGACCGCATCACGTCCGAGACCGGCGTGCGGATCGACCTGTCGGCCGACATCTCGGGCGAGGCGTTCCTGACCGCGCCCGGTCCCTTCGTCGACATGATCCGCGAGGTCGTCACCCAGGAAACGAACCGCCAGCCGGTGCTGTCCACCTCGGGGGGGACCTCGGACGCGCGCTATGTCAAGAACCACTGCCCGGTGGTCGAATTCGGGCTGGTGGGCCTTTACATGCACCAGGTCGACGAACGCGTGCCCGCAGCCCAGGTCAACCAGCTCAAGACCATCTATGGCCGCATGCTGGAAAGGTTCTTCGCATGAGGATCGAAGAAACCGACGATCTTGCCGCCTGCCACATGCTGCGCCGCAGGGTCTTCATCGACGAACAGGCCGTCCCCGAGGCCGACGAGATGGACGATCTGGACGACCAGGCGATCCATCTTCTGGGGCAGGATGCGGACGGTCCCTGGGGAACGGCGCGGCTGTTCGTGCAGGGCGATACCGGCAAGATCGGGCGCGTCTGCGTGCTGCCCCGGATGCGCGGGACGGGCGCGGGCGCGGCGCTGATGCGGGCGGCGCTGGATGCGCTGCGTGCACGGCCGGGGGTTGTGCGTGCCAAGCTGAGTTCCCAAGTGCATGCCATCGGCTTTTACGAGAAACTGGGATTTGCGGCCCACGGCCCGGTTTACGACGATGCCGGCATTCCCCATCGTGACATGAGCCGCGAACTCTGACAACGCAGGCGCGTTGGCGACTGATGAAGGCATGACGCGATGAAGACGATTCCCAGCAAGGCCCAGATCCTCGAATGGGTGAACGACCACCCCGAGGCGAATTCCAAGCGCGACATCGCCAAGGCCTTCGGCATCAAGGGCGCCGCCCGGATCGAGCTGAAGCGCCTGCTGAAGGAGCTGGAATCCGAAGGCCAGCTGGAACGCCGCCGCAGGCATTACCTGGACGCCGAGAAGCTGCCCCCCGTCACGGTGCTGGAACTGCTGGCCCCCGACGGGTCGGGCGACCTGTTCGCCAAGCCGATCGAGTGGCGCGGCGACGCCCCCGCGCCGCGCATCCTGTTCGCCCCGCGAGAGGCCGATCCGGCACTGGGTCGCGGCGACCGCTTCCTTGGCCGCCTGATCGAGGTCGCGGGCGAGGATCACCAGTACCAGGCCCGCCTGATCCGTCGCATCACCGCCAGCCCGAACCGCATCACCGGCATCTTTCGCAAGGAAACGCAGGGCGGTCGCATCGTGCCCGTGGACAAGGGGCAGGACCGCGAATGGCGCGTGCGCGAGGACGCGACCCAGCATGCCGAGGATGGCGAGCTGGTCCAGGCCGAGCAGATCGGCCCGCGAGGCCGCATGGGCGTCCCCTGGGCACGCATCACCGACCGGCTGGGCGATGCCTCGGCCCCGCGCGCCGTCAGCCTGATCGCGATCCACCAGCACGGCATCCCCGACGAATTCCCCGACGCCGTCCTGCGCGAGGCCGAGGCCGCCAAGCCCGCCCCGGAAAAGAACCGCGAGGATCTGCGCGACCTGCCGCTGGTCACCATCGACCCGTCGGATGCCCGCGACCACGACGATGCCGTCGCCGCCCATATCGAAGAGGATGGCGGCGCGACCATCTGGGTCGCCATCGCCGATGTCGCCCATTACGTCACGCCCGGCAGCGCGCTGGACCGCGAGGCGTGGAAGCGCGGCAACTCGACCTATTTCCCCGACCGCGTGGTGCCGATGCTGCCCGAGGCGCTGTCGGCCGATCTGTGTTCGCTGCACGAGGGCGTGGATCGCGCCGTCATCGCCGTCCGGATGCGGCTGGATGCGCAGGGCAACAAGATCAGCCACCGCTTCCATCGCGGGATCATGAACAGCCGCGCCAGCCTTGCCTATGAACAGGCGCAGGCGGGGGCGGACGGCAATCCGGACGAGCAGACCGAACCGCTGATGGACAACGTGATCCGTCCGCTGTGGCATGCCTATGGCCTGCTGCGCGATGCGCGCAACCGCCGCCAGCCGCTGGAGCTGGACCTGCCCGAGCGTCGGATCGAGCTGACCCCCGAGGGGCGCGTGAAATCGGTGAACTTCCGCGACCGGCTGGATGCGCACAAGCTGATCGAGGAGTTCATGGTGCTGGCCAACGTCGCCGCCGCCGAGGAACTGACGCAGCGCGGGCGACCGCTTCTGTTCCGCGTCCACGAGGAACCCAGCCTCGAAAAGATGGACGCGCTGCGCGAAGTGGCGCAGGCATCGGGCTTCAACCTTGCCAAGGGGCAGGTGCTGCAGACCAGCCACCTGAACCGCCTTCTGGGCCAGGCCGAGGGCACCGATTTCGACGAGCTGATCAACATCAGCACGCTGCGGTCGATGACGCAGGCCTATTACCATCCCGAGAATTACGGCCATTTCGGCCTGGCGCTGAAAAGCTATGCGCATTTCACCTCGCCCATCCGGCGCTATGCCGACCTCGTGGTGCACCGGGCGCTGATCTCGGGGCATGGCTGGGGCAAGGACGGGCTGGACCCCGACCAGATCGAGCGCCTGGACGAAACCGCCAAGCATATCAGCGAGACCGAGCGCCGCTCGATGACGGCCGAACGCGACACGACCGACCGATACCTTGCGGCCTATCTGGCGGATCGGGTGGGGGCCGAGATGACGGGCCGCATCAGCGGCATCCAGAAATTCGGCGCCTTCGTGAAGCTGGATGACAGCGGCGCGGACGGGCTGCTGCCGATCCGCACCATCGGGCGCGAGTATTTCCACTTCGACCCCGACGCGCAGATGCTGATCGGCGCGGATACGGGGCTGGAGATCGGCATCGGCCAGCGCGTGACCGTGCGCCTGACCGAGGCGATCCCGATGACCGGCGGCCTGACGCTGGAACTGCTGGAGCTGGAGGGCAACAGCCTGCCGCGCGGTTCCCAGAAGGGGCGTCGCCGCGGGCCGTCTGGGCGCATGTCCACCAAGGCGCGGCTGGCCGAGGTCAAGCGCGCGACCAAGCGCCGCCGCAAGCGCTGAGCAGGGTGGCCGGGGGCGCGAACCCCCGGCGCCCCGTCAGATCATCCACAGCACCCCGCCGATCACCACGCCGGTGATCAGCAGCATCACCACGCAGAAGCCCATGATGTCGCGCGCCTTCAGCCCCGCGATCCCCAGCATGGGCAGCGCCCAGAACGGCTGCAGCAGGTTCGTCCAGGCATCGCCCCAGGCCACGCCCATCGCGACCTTCGCGGCATCCGCGCCAAGCGCCTCGGCGGCGGGCAGCATGACCGGTGCCTGCACCGCCCACTGTCCCCCGCCCGAGGGCACGAAGATGTTGACGATGCCCGCGCTGATGAAGCTCCAGAAGGGCAGGGTTTTCGCGGTCGAGATGGACACGAACCATTCCGACATCGAGGCCGCAAGTCCGCTCTGGATCATGATGGCCATGATCCCCGCATAGAAGGGGAACTGGATCACGATGCCCGCACCCCCGCGGATCGCATCGTCCAGCGCGTCCAGCAGGCTGCGCGGGCTGCCATGCAGCAGGATGCCCGCGAACAGGAACAGGAAGTTCACCACGTTGAGGTTGATGGCCCCGCCGCCGATGAAATGCATCGCCAGCCAGGCAAGGCCCGGCAGGCCGATCAGGTACATCAGCAGGGGGCTGTTCTCCAGCCGCTCGGCCGGGGTGGCGGCGCGGCGACGCTCAAGCCTGTCGTCGTGCAGGATGGCGGGATCGACCAGGACCTCTTCCTCGCGGCGCGGCAGCATGGCGCGGTTGACCAGCGGCATGATAACGAACAGCGCGGCCACCAGGCCCAGGTTCCAGGCCGAGAAGATCGTCTGCGAGGTCGGGATCACGCCGATCTGGCCTTCGGTGAAATGGCCCGGCGTCGCGATGGTCAGCGGGATCGACCCGGCCAGGCCGCCATGCCAGACGAGGAAGCCGGAATAGGCCGATGCGACCAGCAGGCGGTAATCGACGCGGATCTGGCGTGCCAGCTCCTTGGCGAAGATCGCGCCGACGACAAGGCCGAAGCCCCAGTTGATCCAGCTGGCCGCCAGCGACACCAGCGTCACCAGCACGATCGCCCCGCCCGCCGAACGGGCCAGCCCCGCCAGCCGCGCCAGGATCCGCCGCACCGGCGGCGAGGATGCAAGGATGTAGCCCGTCACCAGGACCAGCAGCATCTGCATCGAGAAGGACAGCAGTTCCCAGAAACCCCCGCCCCAGTATTCGATCAGCTGATCGGGGGTCGTGCCCTGCGTCAGCATGGCCGCGGCGGCGGCGATCAGCGTCAGCACGATCACGAAGATGAACGCGTCCGGCAGCCAGCGCTCCATGAGGCGCGTGGCGGGTCGCGACAGAATTCGCAGCATTGTTTCCTCCCTTCGGTTTTCGCGGCGAGGCTGCGTCAACCGAAGGGGGAAGGCAAGGCGCTCAGCTTTCGCGGAAGGCCCGGTTGAAGTAATCCGACAGCGGCTTGACCAGATAGGCCATCGGGCTGCGTTCGCCGGTCTGGATATAGACCTCGACCGGCATGCCGGGGACCAGCGCCAGATCGCCCAGCTTCGACATCTCGTCCTGCGGGATCGAGACCTCGGCGCGGTAATAGGACACCTGCGTGGCCTCGTCGATCAGCGCATCGGCCGAGATGCGTTCCAGCCTGCCGTCGATCTCGGGGGTGGTGCGCGACGAGAAGGCCGAGAAGCGCAGCACGACCGGCTGGCCGGCCTGCACCTCGTCCACGTTGATGGTCGCGACGCGTGCGCCGATGACCAGCGGGCGGTCCTGCGGGATGATGTACAGGATCGGGTCCGCCGCGCGCACGACCGAACGCGGGGTCGTGACCTGCAGGTTGTAGACGATGCCCGAGGCCGGGGCGCGGATCTCAAGCCGGCTGATCTGTTCGATCAGGCTGCGGCGGCGTTCGGCCAGCTCCAGTTCCCGATAGCCGAGGTCGCGCAGCTCGGTCTCGGCCACCTCGCGGCGTTCGGCGGACAGGCCGAGGCGCTGGATCTCGATCTCGGTCTTGCGGATCTCGGCCGAGGCGCGGTTGGCCTGCAGCGATCCCAGTTCGCCGTCCATGCGCGCGGCTTCGCGTTCCAGGGCCAGCACGCGCGATGCCTGCGCAAGGCCGCGGTCCAGAAGGCTTTGCTGGTCGGCCAGTTCGCGGCCGAGCAGCTCTCGCTGCGTGGCCAGCGCCTCGATCTGGGCATCGACGCCCTTCACTTCGCTGTCGATCTGTTCGGACTGCTTGGCCAGCTGGTCCAGCGATTGGCACAGCGTGTCCAGACGCGTGGCGAACAGGCTGGTCTGTCCGTCGATCAGGTCGCGCAGTTCTGCGGAATCGGCGGCCGCCTCGGCCAGCTCCTCGGGGAAGGTGACGGTGTCGGCATCGCCGCGCTCGGCCTCGAGCCGGCCACGCCGGGCGAGGATCTCGAAATACTGGCCCTCGACGATGGCCAGTTCGGTCTGCAGCAGGTTGCCGTCCAGCGCGATCAGCAGGTCGCCCGCCTCGACGCTGGCGCCGTCCTTGACCGCGATGGCCTTGACCACGCCGCCGTCCAGGTGCTGGACGACCTGGCGCTGCTGCTCGACCTCGACCTGGCCGGTGGCTACGACCGCGCCCGAGATGTTGGTCGCCAGCGCCCATGTCACGAAGCCGCCCACCAGAAGCGTCACGGCCAGCGTGCCCGCGATGATCGGCCCGCGCACGGGCCAGCGTAGATTTCCCCGCCGGCTGATGGAACAGAAGGGCCGCCAGCCCCCCGAAAAACCGCGCACGCCCCATCAGGATCTAGTTGGCGATCATCGCGCCCGGTGTCAGTTGCTACTGCAGCACCAGCCACGCGCCGGTGGCCAGCATCGCGCTTTGCAAGAACAACTGAAAGGTCCGCGAGAACACCGTGAACCCGGAGGACGTGTCGCCCGCCCGTTGCTGTCCTGCGCCTGCACCCGCGACCGCCACCAGCACGAACAGCGCGGTCAGCGTCTCGACCGAGCGCGAGGCAAGGACGCGGTCATAGACCTGCAGCATGAACAGCGGACCCGTCAGCATCAGCAGGTTCACCACCGCCGAGAACAGGGCGACCGCTACGAACAGCCTCCAGCCCGTGGCCCTTGCGGCGCGCAGTTCCTTGTCCCCATCATGGGGCAGCGGTCTTTGGCTCATTTTCCGGTCCCGTCCGCAGCCCCGTGGGTGCGGGGCTTGTCTGAAATCGATCACGACCATATCACCGGAGATGAACTAAAAAACCGTGTCTTGTCCGGTTGGCGGCGGATTGGCCGCGAACCGAGGCCGGGCAGCATCGAAAGGCGCATCCGGACGTGAACCCCCTCCTTCCCATCGCGCTTCTTGCCGCCCTGACCGCCGCGGGCTGCGCCAGCGATCCGCAGATGCGCGACGGCGTGCTGATCGACGACCCTTACGAGGCCGCGAACCGCCGCGTCCACGCCTTCAACAAGGGCGTGGACGCGCATGTGGTGGGCCCCGTCGCGAACCGCCTCAAGGGGGACGGCGCGGATGCCGGTCCCGCGCCGCAGCCGGGCGATCCGATCGGGCCGGTGCGGATGATGGCCAATGCGGGCCGCAACCTGTCGCTGCCGGGCAAGGCGCTGAACGGGCTGCTGCAGGGGCGCCCCGGCAATGCGGGGATGAACGCGCTGCGCTTCGCGACGAACACGACCGTCGGTCTTGGGGGCCTGTTCGATCCCGCCGCCGACAGCTTCGGCTGGACCGAGCGCGACACCGATTTCGGCGAGACGCTGGCCGTCTGGGGCGCCCCCGAGGGTGCCTATCTGGAACTGCCGCTGATCGGTCCCTCGACCCTGCGCGACACGGCGGGGCGGGTGGTCGACATCGCGATCGATCCGCTTGGCCAGGTGCTGGACGCCCCCGAGCGCCGCGCGGCCTTCGCGCTGCGGGTGGGGGCCAAGGCCGCAGATCGCGCCCGTTTCGGCGACACGATCGACGGGATCCTTCAGGGCAGCGCCGACAGTTATGCCCAGACGCGGCTGATCTGGCTGATGAACCGCCGCCACGAGCTTGGAGAAGAGAGTGCAGATATCGATCCCTACGGCGACGATGCCGTCATCGACCCCTATGAATGACCGCCGCGGCTTTCTGGGGCTGATCGCCTCGGGGGCGGCGCTGGTCGCCGCGCCTGCATGGGCGCTGGATTCGAACGGCGCGCGCGCGCTGATCGACCGGTCCCTGGCCGAGGTCTATGCCGTGATCAATTCCGGCAAGGCCCCCGCGCAGATGTATCGCGACTTCGAGGCGATCTTTGCCCGCCATGCCGATGTGGACGTGATCGCCCGGTCGGCCATGGGCCCCGTCGCGCGCCAGATCGATGCGGCGCAGTTCGCGGCCTACAAGGCGGCGTTCCAGGGCTATATCGGGCGCAAGTACGGCAAGCGCTTCCGCGAGTTCATCGGCAGCCGGATCGAGGTTACGGGCGCGCGTCCGCTCAAAAGCTTCTATGCCGTGTCCTCGGTCGCCTACCTGAACGGTCGCGCGCCGATGGAGGTGGAATGGCACGTCTCGGACAAGTCCGGGCGCGACCTGTTCTTCAACATCATCATCGAGGGCGTGAACATGCTGGCGAGCGAACGCGCCGAGATCGCGGCCATGCTGGCACGCCGGGGCGGCGACGTGGCGGCGCTGACGGCCGACCTGCAGCAGGCGGGCTGAACGTAAAAGGGGGCGGGCCGCGATGGCCCGCCCCCCTGGCGTTTCCGGACCTGCGGGTCAGTTCCCGCCCAGGATCCCGTTCAGCGCCCGCGACAGCGCGTCGTCGCTGCTGGCGCCGCTGTTGCTTGCGGGCGTCGGCGCGGCAGGGGCGGGGTCGCCCCGACGCTCGGCCTCGATGGTGTTCATCACGCCTGCCAGCGCCGCGGCCAGCGGATCGTCCGCCGAACCCGAGGTGACGACCTTGGGCGTCGAATCGCCCTGCGACATGATGATGCCGCTGCCGTCCGGCGACACGGTGGACAGCGCCAGTTCCGGCAGACCCTCGTGGATCTCGGACATGACGGCCTGCCAGATCTCGGCCGGAAGGCCGCCGCCGGTCACGCCCGACAGTGGCGTGTTGTCGTCATAGCCCATCCAGACGCCGGTGACATACTGCTCGGTGAAGCCCACGAACCACGCATCGCGATAGCTGCTGGTCGTGCCGGTCTTGCCCGCGACGGGACGGCTGCCCAGGCTGGCGCGGCCGCCGGTGCCCTCGGTGATGACCTTCTGCATCATGTAGATCAGCTGGCCCGCCGCGCGCTGGCTGATGACACGCTCGCCGAAGCCGCCGGTCTGGCCCATCATGGGTCGGTCGTCGCCGCGCATGGTCAGGTCGATCACCCCGTAGGGCGCGACCGAGGTGCCGCCGTTGCGGATGCCCGCATAGGCGCCGGTCAGTTCCAGCAGCGTCGCCTCGGACGCGCCCAGACCCAGGGACGGGCTGCGGGTCAGGTTGCTGACGATGCCGAAATCATGGGCGATGCGGATCACCTGGTCGCGGCCCGCCAGTTCCTGCAGGCGGATCGTGGCGACGTTCAGCGATTGCGCCAGCGCGGTGGTCATGCTGACCGTGCCGTGGAAGCGGCGGGTATAGTTCTGGGGTGACCAGTTCTTGCCGCCCGGAATGCGGATCGTCAGCGGGCTGTCGTCCACGCGGTCGGCGGGACCGTAACCCGCCTCGAGCGCCGCGGCATAGACGAAGGGCTTGAAGGACGAGCCGGTCTGGCGCTTGGCCTGGGTCGCGCGGTTGAACGCGCCGTTCACGGTGCTGTCGCGCCCGCCGATCATGGCGCGGACGGCGCCATCGGCGGACATGACGACGACGGCGGCCTCGGCCTTGGAACCGTCCTTGACCTTCTCGTCGAAGACGCGCTGCAGGGCGCGTTCGGCGGCCCGCTGGATGCGCTGGTCGAAGGTCGTGCGGATGGTCACGTCCTCGGTCGTCTCGCTGGTCAGGAAGCCGGGGCCGGATTCCATCAGCCAATCGGCGAAATAGCCGCCCGCGCGGGCATCGGCGGCCTGCGACAGGGTGGCGGGATTGGCACGGGCCTCGGCCAGCTGCTGATCGTCGATATAGCCCTGTTCGGCCATCAGCCCCAGCACGACATTGGCGCGTTCCTGCGCGCGCTCGATGCTGGCGGTGGGGGCATAGCGGCTGGGCGCGACCAGGAGGCCCGCCAGCATCGCGGCCTCGGCGGGGGTCACCTGGCTTGCGGGCTTGTTGAAGTAGCGCTGGCTTGCGGCCTCGAAGCCGCGCGCGCCGCCGCCCAGATAGGAGCGGTTCATGTAGATGTTGAGGATGTCGTCCTTGCCGTATTTCGCCTCCATGGCGAAGGCGAAGGGCACTTCCTTGATCTTGCGCCACAGGCTGCCGACGCGGCAGGCGGCCTCGAACTCGGCCTCGTTCTTGTACTGGGTGGGGTCGAAGTTCTCGCCCAGGCACAGCAGCTTGGCGACCTGCTGCGTGATGGTCGAGCCGCCGTGACCTTCCAGCGGGCCGCGGCCCTCGGCCATGTTGATCTTGATGGCACTGGCGACGCCGCGCGGGCTGACGCCCAGGTGCCCGTAGAAGCGGCGGTCCTCGGTGGCGATGACGGCATGCTTCAGGACGGGCGCGATCTCGGTGCTGTCGACCGCGCCATAGGTCTCGCCGCGCCAGGCGAAGACGCGGCCGTCGCGGTCCAGCATCGTCACCGACCCGCGCGCGCGGCCGTCGAACAGCTCCTGCGCTTCGGGGAGGTTGATGTAGAAATAGGCCGTCGCGGCGCCCACGATCAGCGCGACCGTCATGGCCAGGCGCCAGATCGAGCCCCAAACGATCCGCCAGATCAGCGACACGAAGCCGACAATCCAGCCGACCGGCCCGCGGTTCGCGCGGCGCGGCCTGTGGCGGCGAACCTTCTTCGCGGCGGGCTTGCCTTCGGGCGCGGCGCGCCTTTCGGCAACGGGGCTCTTGCCCTTGCGGGGCGGGGTTCCGGTGGGTCGTTTCATGCCAAGGATGCCTGCGTGACTGCCAGTGCCGGTTCTGCCGGCGTGATTGTGCGCAAGCTACATGAGTTTGACCCTCAGGGGAATTCCATTGGCCAATTCGTGATCTGGGCCGCCGCGGCCGGGGGGATTCCCGCCGGTCGCGGGATTCCGCCGCGCAAGGGGCCGCCGCTGCACGGATGGCGGGCATCGCTGCGGAAAGATCAGACCGATCCGGCCCGAAAGGCGGGCAAAGGGCGCGGATTCTGCCCATAATCGCGGCAGATCGCGATTCCGTGGGCCTGTCTTGCGGGCACATCTTTGCCCGCTGGCCCCTATTGCCGATGAAAAGGGCGATGGCAGCCGGACCGGCGGCTGTGGCACGAAGCGAGGTTTAACACATGCAAAAGACCCTTCCGCTCATCGCGACACTTGCGACGCTGGCAGCCTATCCTGCTGCCGCGCAGGATGCCGCGGCGCCCGCGGAGGCGGCCGCCGCTGTCAGCGCGGATGTCGTCTATATCTTCAACACCCTGCTGTTCCTGATCGGCGGCTTCCTCGTGATGTGGATGGCCGCGGGCTTCGCCATGCTCGAGGCGGGCCTGGTGCGTTCCAAGAACGTGACGACCCAGCTGTTCAAGAACATCTCGCTGTTCGCGATCGCGGGCATCATGTACTGGCTGATCGGCTATAACCTGATGTATCCGGGCGAATGGACCATGCCGGGTGTCATCGGCGAGATCTTCAGCCCCAAGGGCATCGACCCCGTCGGCGCGGGCGTGGCCGATGACGGCTACTCGTCCGGTTCGGACTTCTTCTTCCAGCTGATGTTCTGCGCGACCACCGCGTCCATCGTCTCGGGCACCCTGGCCGAGCGCGTGAAGCTGTGGCCCTTCCTGATCTTCACGGTCGTGCTGACCGGCGTCATCTACCCGATCGAGGCCAGCTGGCAGTGGGGCGGCGGCTTCCTGAGCGAGATGGGCTTCTCGGACTTCGCAGGCTCGACCCTGGTCCACGCGGCAGGCGGCTTCGCGGCACTGGCAGGCGCGATCGTGCTGGGCGCACGTCACGGCAAGTACCGTCCCGACGGCCGCATGCAGCCGATGCCCGGTTCGAACCTGGCGCTGGCGACGCTCGGCACGTTCATCCTGTGGCTGGGTTGGTTCGGCTTCAACGGCGCGTCGCAGCTGGCCATCGGGTCGGTCAATGACGCGGCCGATGTCAGCCGCATCTTCGTGAACACCAACATGGCCGCATCGGCCGGTGCCGTGGCCGCCGTCATCGTGACGCAGCTGGTCTATGGCAAGATCGACCTGACCATGGTGCTGAACGGCGCGCTGGCTGGCCTCGTCTCGATCACGGCCGAGCCGCTGACGCCCACGATCTTCGCCTCGATCCTGATCGGCGGCGTGGGTGGTGCGATCGCCTGCTTCGTGGTCCCGATGCTGGACAAGATGAAGATCGACGACGTGGTCGGCGCGATCCCGGTCCACTTGGTGGCGGGCATCTGGGGCACGATCATCGTGCCGGCGACGAACCCCGATACCAGGTTCGTCACGCAGGCCATCGGCATCGTCTCCATCGGCGCCTTCGTCTTCGTGGTCAGCTTCATCATCTGGTCGATCCTGAAGGCGACCATGGGCATCCGCGTCAGCAAGGAAGCCGAGATCACCGGTCTCGACATCTCGGAGATGGGGATGGAAGCCTATCCGGACTTCGTCCAGGCGAAGTGATCGCCGCGACATAACGGGTCTCTTCCCGGAGAGGGGGCGGGTCGCGCAATGCGGCCCGCCCCTTCCGTTTCGGGGCCCCCAGAAATGCGAAAGGCCCGCCGTGATGGCGGGCCTTCGTCGTCGTTCTTGGGGCTGGGGGTCAGGCGATCCGTTCGACCACGAAATCGGCCAGGTCCGACAGCATGTCGCGGATCGGATGCTCGGGCAGGATCTGCAGCGAACCGCGGGCCTTGGCCGCCCAGTCCAGCGCGTCGCGGCGGGCATCGGCCATCGCGCCGTGGCGGGCCAGCAGGTCCAGCGCGTGTTCAAGGTCGCCGTCCTGCTGGTCGCCCTTCTCGATGGTGCGCGACCAGAAGGCGCGTTCCTCGGGGGTGGCGCGGGCCACGGCCTTGATCACCGGCAGCGTCAGCTTGCGTTCGCGGAAATCGTCGCCGGTATTCTTGCCGATCGCCTCGGCGGTGCCGCCGTAATCCAGAAGGTCGTCCACGATCTGGAAGGCGATGCCAAGCGCGTCGCCGTAATCGAACAGCGCGCGGACCTGCGCATCGGGGACGCCCGCGATGACGCCGCCCACCTCGGTCGCGGCCGAGAACAGCGCCGCCGTCTTGCCGCGCACGACCTGAAGATAGATGTCCTCGTTCGTGGCCAGATCCTGCGCCGCGGTCAGCTGCAGCACCTCGCCCTCGGCGATGGTGGCGGCGGCGTTCGACAGGATCTCGAGCGTGCGCATGCTGCCGGGTTCGACCATCAGCTGGAAGCTGCGCGCGAACAGGTAATCGCCGACCAGCACGCTGGACTTGTTGTCCCACAGCAGGTTCGCCGTCGGACGCCCGCGGCGCTGGCGGCTTTCGTCGACCACGTCGTCATGCAGCAGGGTCGCGGTGTGGATGAATTCGACCGTCGCGGCCAGATGCACGTGATAGGGGCCGCCATAGCCAAGCAGCCTGGCCGCGGCCAGGGTCAGCATGGGGCGCAGGCGCTTGCCGCCGGCCTCGATCAGGTGGGCGGTCACCTCGGGGATGCGCGGCGCATGCCGGCTGGCCATGCGTTCGCGGATCAGCGCGTTCACGGCCTCCATCTCGGGTGCCAGCGCCTCGGCCAGCCGGTCCAGTGGTTTGCGGACGTCTTCCTGCACGTTCATCACATCATCCCGTGTCTGCGCCCTCGCATTGCCATGCCATCGACAAATGCGCAACCGCCGCATAACGTCGCGGCCATGAAAGAGCTTTTCCGCAGCAACGATCCCGTGCGCATCTCGGCGGCCCAGAGCCTGCTGGAAGCCGAGGGGATCGCGACCTTCCAGATGGACCAGCACATGAGCGTGCTGGAAGGGTCGATCGGCATCCTGGCGCAGCGCGTCATGGTGGCCGACCGGGACGAGTTCATGGCCCGCGCCATCCTGCGCGACGCGGGCCTGGATGAGTGATCTTCGCCGCGACGGGTTCCTGGGCGGGCGGCTGCAGCTGTGGCAGCCCGCGCGCGGCTACAGGTCGGGCGCGGATGCGGTGATGCTGGCCGCCGCCTGCCGCGCGGGGCCGGGCGACAGCGTGCTGGAACTGGGATGCGGGGCGGGCGTCGCCAGCCTGTGCCTGGCCGCGCGCGTGCCGGGGCTGCGCTGCATGGGGCTGGAGCGTCAGCCCGATTATGCCGCGCTGGCCCTGCGGAACGCACAGGAATGCGGGCTGCCGCTGGACGTGCTGACGGGCGATCTGGCGGATCCGCCGGCAGGGCTGCGGGGCAGGGGCTTCGACCACGTCATCATGAACCCGCCCTATTTCCTTGGGGGCACTCCCGCGCCCGATCCGGGCCGCGCGACCGCACGGACCGAGGAGACGCCGCTGGACGACTGGCTGGACGCGGGACTGCGGCGGCTGAACCCCAAGGGCTGGCTGACGGTGATCCAGCGCGCCGACCGGCTGGACCGGATCATCGCGGCATTGCAGGGGCGGGCGGGTGCGATATCCATCCTGCCCGTCGCCGCGCGCCAGGGCCGAGAGGCAGGGCGCGTCATCGTTGCCGCCCGCAAGGGCGCACGCGCGCCGCTGCGCCTGCTGGCCCCCTTCGTGATGCACGACGCCCCCCGCCATGACGTCGACCGAGAGGACCTGACCCCCGCCGCGCAGGCGGTTCTTCGCGACGGACTGCCGATCACGATTTGATTTGCGAAAGTCTCGTGACAGAATCGCCAAAGCGTGCTGCACTGACCCTGTTCGAACCACTTCTTATGGAGGACGTGATGTCGGTTGCTTCGCATGTCGAGGAACTTCGCCGCAAACATCAAAAGCTTTCGGATGCAGTTGAAAGGGCTCAGAA
Source organism: Paracoccus sp. PARArs4 (assembly GCF_947311865.1). Taxonomy (NCBI): domain Bacteria; kingdom Pseudomonadati; phylum Pseudomonadota; class Alphaproteobacteria; order Rhodobacterales; family Paracoccaceae; genus Paracoccus; species Paracoccus sp. PARArs4. Next base: position 213,371 of record NZ_CAMZMW010000002.1, read on the forward strand.
AAGTCCCGGCTCCAGCGACCTGGAGCTGACGGCGCTGAAGCGCGAGAAACTGCGTCTGAAGGAACAGATCTCCAGATACGGCCACTGATCCCTTCGACGGTGACAGCCACATGAAAAGGCCCGCGCGTTCAGCGCGGGCCTGCTTCGTTCCGGGGCCTTCGATCAGATGTAGTACTGGCCGCCATTCGCCGTGATGGTCGAGCCGGTGACGAAGCCCGCATCGTCGGAGGCCAGGAACACCACGCAGCGCGCGATCTCGGACGGCTCGCCCAGGCGGCCGACGGGGATCTGCGCGATGATCCCCTCGCGGACCTGTTCGGGAACGGCCATCACCATGTCCGTCGCGATATAGCCGGGGCAGATCGCGTTGACGGTGATGTTGTTGCGCGCGCCTTCCTGCGCCAGCGACTTGGTGAAGCCCAGGTCGCCCGCCTTGGCCGCGGCATAGTTCGCCTGCCCGAACTGGCCCTTCTGCCCGTTGATCGAGCTGATGTTGATGACGCGCCCGAACTTGCGTTCGCGCATGCCCGGCCAGACCGGATGGGTCATGTTGAAGGTGCCGGTCAGGTTGGTGTCGATGACCTCCTTCCACTTCTCGGGCGTCATCTTGTGGAAGGGCGCGTCGCGGGTGATCCCGGCATTGTTGACCAGAACGGCGATCGGGCCCAGATCCTCTTCGACCTGGGCGATGCCGGCCTTGCAGGCATCGTAATCGGCGACCGACCACTTGTAGGTCTTGATGCCGGTTTCCTCGGTGAAGGCCTTGGCCGCGTCGTCATTGCCGGCATAGTTCGCGGCGACGGTATAGCCTGCGGCCTGAAGCGCCTTGCAGATCTCGGCGCCGATGCCGCGCGATCCGCCGGTGACCAGTGCTACCTTGGACATGATTCCCCCCTTCATTCGTTATCGTAAAACATTGCTACTTTGCAGGGGGCGTGCGCGCAATTAAATTGCGCACGCGCCGGTCGTTCAGCGTTCGAGGCACATGGCGACGCCCATGCCGCCGCCGATGCACAGCGTCGCAAGGCCCTTCTTGGCGTCGCGGCGCTGCATCTCGAACAGCAGGGTGTTCAGGATCCGCGCCCCCGATGCGCCGATCGGGTGGCCGATGGCGATCGCGCCGCCGTTGACGTTCACGATGGACGGATCCCAGCCCATGTCCTTGTTCACGGCGCAGGCCTGCGCGGCAAAGGCCTCGTTCGCCTCGACCAGGTCCAGGTCGCCGACCGACCAGCCCGCCTTTTCCAGCGCCTTGCGGCTGGAGGGGATCGGCCCGGTGCCCATGATCGCCGGGTCGAGGCCCGCCGTCGCATAGGAGGCGATGCGCGCCAGCGGCGTCAGTCCGCGGCGTGCGGCCTCGTCCTCGGACATGACCATGACGGCCGCGGCGCCGTCGTTCAGGCCGGATGCGTTGCCCGCCGTGACCGAGCCTTCCTTGGTGAAGGCCGGGCGCAGTTTCTGCATGCCCTCGATCGTGGCGCCGTGGCGGATGTATTCGTCCTTGTCGACGACCGTGTCGCCCTTGCGGCCCTTGACGGTATAGGCGACGATCTCGTCATCGAAGCGGCCCGCATTCTGCGCGGCCTCGGCCTTGTTCTGCGATGCGAGGGCGAATTCGTCCTGCTGGTCGCGGCTGATCGACCACTGGTCGGCCACGTTCTCGGCGGTCTGACCCATGTGATAGCCGTTGAAGGCATCCCACAGCCCGTCGCGGATCATGGTGTCGATCATCTTCATGTCGCCCATCTTCTGGCCCGCGCGCAGATAGGCGGCATGGGTCGACAGCGACATGCTCTCCTGGCCCCCCGCCAGGACGATCTGCGCATCGCCCAGCATGACCTGCTGCGCCGCCAGCGCGACCGAGCGCAGCCCCGAGCCGCAGACCTGGTTGATGAGCCAAGCTGCCGATTCCTTGGGCAGGCCCGCATTGATATGCGCCTGGCGCGCGGGGTTCTGGCCCTGCGCGGCGGTCAGAACCTGGCCCAGGATCGTCTCGCTGACCTCGGCGGGGTCGACACCGGCGCGGGCCACGACTTCGCGCAGGACTGCGGCGCCCAGATCATGCGCGGGGACATTGGCGAATGCGCCCATGAAGCTGCCGACGGGGGTACGTGCGGCAGATACGATTACGGCTTTGGTCATGGCGGGCTCCTTCCCTTCGTTGCCGGGCGGTGCCGGCTGATGGGGTCAGGATGCGGGTTGCCGACGCCACGTCAAGCGCTGTGTGGCAACAGTTGGATGACGGCCCGGATCGCCTAGCGCGTGGCCAGCGAGGGCGGCTTCTTCCACGGGGGCGCGATGGTCGGCGCCCCGAAATAGTAGCCCTGCATGCAATCCACCCCGATATCTATCAGGAAGGCCGCATCCTCGGCGGTCTCGACCGATTCCGCGACGGTGAACATGTCGAAGTGATGCGCGATGGACTGCAGCGCGCGGGTCAGGACCTGGTTGTCGGGATTGCCCGCGATCTGGCGGATGAACTGCCCGTCGATCTTGATCATGTCGAAGCAGAAGTCGCGCAGATAGCGGAACGAGGTATAGCCCGCGCCGAAATCGTCCAGCGCCAGGCTGACGCCGTGGGACTGCACTTCGGACATGAAGCGCTGCACGTCCTGCGGCATGTCCATCGCGCTGCTTTCGGTGATCTCCAGGATCAGGCGTTCGCCCATGGTCGGATCCTCGGATATGCCGCGGCGCAGGGTTTCCATCCAGCGGGGATAGAGGATCGAGCGGGCGGACATGTTGATCGACAGGCGCAGGCCCGGATCCTCGGCCAGGGTCTGCATCCCGAGGGACAGCGACAGGCAGTCGATCTTGCGGCCCAGTTCGGTCTTTTCCGCCTGGGGCATGAAATCGCGCAGGGGGACCAGTCGCCCGCTTTCGTCGATGACGCGGATCAGCCCCTCGTAGAAGGCGGGGGTCTTGGTGCGCTGCGCCTGGACGATGGGTTGGAAGGCCAGCACCGCGCTGCCGCGATCCACCGCCATCGACACGGCCGAGAGCGTCAGGCTGTCCTGGTGCCGGATCGCGTCTTCCAGCGGCGAAGAGTTTTCCGGGTATCTGGTCACGGTGCGCCTCATGTCCTTCGTCTGGCTTGCAGTCTGCGCACCATGCCTTAACCTTGCGTGAATCGTCAGGGATATCTGGAAACTGGGTTAACCCATGGTTGAACGCTGCGGCTGGTGCGGGGACGATCCGCTCTATGTCGATTATCACGACCGCGAATGGGGCGTGCCCGAACGCGACCCCCGCGCCCTGTGGGAGGCGCTGACCCTCGAGGCGTTCCAGGCCGGGCTCAGCTGGATCACCATCCTGCGCAAGCGCGAGGGGTTCCGGCGGGAATTCGACGGCTTCGACCCCGAAAGCGTCGCCGCCTGGGATCAGGCGCGCATCGACCGCGCGATGGGCAATCCCGGCATCATCCGCCACCGCGCCAAGATCGAGGCCGCCGTCCGTGGCGCACGATCCTTCCTGCGGATCGAGGACGAGCGCGGCTTCTCGCCGTGGTTGTGGGGGTTCGTCGGCGGCGATCCGATCCGCAATTCGCCCGCCGACCTGTCGCAGGTGCCCGCGCAGACGCCCGAATCGCAGGCCATGTCCAAGGCGCTGAAATCCGAGGGCTTCGGCTTCTGCGGGCCGGTCATCACCTATGCCTTCATGCAGGCCACGGGCATGGTGGACGACCATGTCGCCACCTGCCACCGGCACGGCGCGATCAGCCCTCGATAAGCTGACCGATCAGGGTCTTGGCGGTGTCCGAATCCCATTCCGCATCGCCCAGGTAACGCGCGACCTCGTTGCCGTCGCGGTCCAGCAGCACGGTCACGGGCAGGCCGACGACGCCCATTTTCCGTGCCAGCTGCTGGCGCGGATCCAGAAGGACGGGCAGGTCGGTCACGCCCACCTCGTCGAAGAAATCGTCGATGCGCGCGGGGGCGTTGCGGCCGGTGGCGATGGTCACCACCTCGAAATCATCGCCGCCCAGCTCCTTCTGCAGGTTGTCCAGCGCGGGCATCTCCTCGCGGCAGGGGGCGCACCAGGTCGCCCAGAAGTTCACCAGCACGATCTTGCCCTTCCAGTCGCCCAGGCGATGCTCGCCGCCATCGGGATCGGTGAAGACCGTGTCGCCGACCGGGGGGGCATCGTCGGCCACGACCAGCTTGGGCAGGCCGCCTTCCTTCGCGGCCTGCCAGTCGGGTTCGGCATAGGCGGCATTTGCACCGAGTAACAGTGCCGTATAAAGCAGGACGGAACGCAGCATTGGACCTCCGAAGGACTGACAGATGACCGACCGGCCCGACAGCAACGACGCCGCCAACAGCATGTGGGGCGGGCGCTTCGCCGCCGGACCCGATGCGATCATGGAGGCGATCAACGCCTCGATTGGATTCGACCGGCGCCTCTATGCCCAGGACATCCGTGGCAGCCGGGCCCATGCCGCGATGCTGGCGGCGCAGGGCATCATCAGCGATACCGATGCCGAGGCCATCAGGGAAGGCCTGCTCACCGTCTTGTCAGAGATCGAGGCCGGGAATTTCCCCTTCCGCACCGCGCTGGAGGACATCCACATGAACGTGGAGGCCCGCCTGAAGGAGATCATCGGCGAACCCGCGGGCCGTCTGCACACGGGCCGGTCGCGCAACGACCAGGTCGCGACCGATTTCCGCCTGTGGGTCCGCGACCAGTGCGATGCCGCCATCGAGGGGCTTCAGGCCCTGATCCGCGCCTGCCTGGGCCAGGCCGAGGCGGGCGCCGACTGGGTCATGCCGGGCTTCACCCATCTGCAGACCGCCCAGCCGGTCACATGGGGCCACCACATGATGGCCTATGTCGAGATGTTCGGCCGCGACCTGTCGCGCTTCCGCGATGCGCGGGCGCGGATGAACGAATCGCCCCTGGGTGCCGCGGCGCTTGCGGGCACGGGATACCCCATCGACCGTCAGGCGACCGCCCGCGACCTGGGCTTCGACCGTCCCATGGCCAACAGCCTCGATGCCGTCAGCGACCGCGATTTCGCGCTGGAGTTCCTGTCCTGCGCCTCGATCTGCGCCGTCCACCTGTCGCGCCTGAGCGAGGAGCTGGTGATCTGGTCCTCGGCCCAGTTCCGCTTCGTGTCGATGTCGGACAAGTGGTCGACCGGGTCGTCGATCATGCCGCAGAAGCGCAACCCGGATGCCGCGGAACTGATCCGCGCCAAGATCGGGCGCATCCTGGGCGGGACGGTCGCGCTGTTCACGGTGATGAAGGGCCTGCCCTTGGCCTATTCCAAGGACATGCAGGAGGACAAGGAACAGGTCTTCGACGCGGCCGACAACCTGCTGCTGTCGCTGGCCGCCATGTCGGGCATGATCACCGACCTGACCGCCAATCGCGACCGTCTGGAAGGGGCCGCAAGCGCGGGCTTTTCCACCGCGACCGACCTTGCCGACTGGCTGGTGCGCGAACTGGGGCTGCCCTTCCGCGACGCCCATCACGTCACCGGATCGCTGGTCGCCATGGCCGAGACGCGCGGGATCGACCTGCCGGACCTGACGCTGGAGGACATGCGCTCCGTCCATGACGGCATCACGCAGGACGTGTTCGGCGTGCTGGGGGTCCACAACTCGGTCGCCTCGCGCCAGAGCTATGGCGGGACGGCACCCGACCAGGTCCGCGCCCAGATCGCCCGCTGGAAGGAGACGCTGGCATGACCCGCATCACCTGCATCATGGCGCTGCTGGCCCTTGCGGCCTGCGGCGTCGACGGCGCCCCGAAGCGTCCCGCCGACAAGCCGGCGCAATCCGGCATCACCATCAGCGGCGATGCCCGTATCGGCATCGCGACCGAGTAGTCCATGGATCATTTCCTCTATCGCGACGGCGCGCTTCACGCCGAGGACGTGCCCCTGAGCCGCATCGCGGCCGAGGTGGGCAGCCCCGTCTATGTCTATTCCGCGGCAACGCTGCGGCGGCATTTCGGCCTGTTCCGGCAGGCGCTGGACTGGACGGACCACCTCGTCTGCTTCGCGGTCAAGTCGAACAGCAACCTCGCCGTGCTCAAGCTGATGGGCGACATGGGAGCGGGCATGGATGTCGTCTCGGGCGGCGAATATGCGCGGGCCCGCGCGGCGGGCGTGCCGGGCGACCGGATCGTGTTCTCGGGCGTGGGCAAGACCCGCGCCGAGATGCGCCAGACCATCGAGGGCGGCATCCGCCAGTTCAACATCGAGAGCGAGCCCGAGATGCGGGTCCTGTCCGAGGTGGCCGCCAGCATGGGCGCGACCGTCCCCGTGGCGATCCGCGTGAACCCCGATGTCGATGCCAAGACCCATGAGAAGATCGCGACCGGCAAGTCCGAGAACAAGTTCGGCATTCCGATTTCCCGCGCGCGCGAGGTCTATGCCGAGGCCGCGTCCCTGCCGGGGCTGAAGGTCGTGGGCGTGGACGTGCATATCGGCAGCCAGCTGACCGATCTGGACCCGTTCCGAGCCGCCTATGCCAAGGTGGCCGAACTGACGACCATGCTGCGCGCCGAAGGGCACGAGATCACGCGCCTGGACCTGGGCGGCGGCCTGGGCATCCCCTATCGCCGCGACAACAACGCGCCGCCCCTGCCCATCGAATACGGGCAGGTGATCCGCGATGCCGTCGGCCATCTGGGCTGCGAGATCGAGATCGAGCCGGGCCGCAACATCGTCGGAAATGCGGGCGTGCTGCTGAGCGAGGTCGTCTATGTCAAGAACGGCGAGGATCGCGACTTCCTGATCGTGGACGCGGCGATGAACGACCTGCTGCGCCCGGCCATGTACGGCGCGCATCACGACATCGTCGCGGTCCGCGAACCGGACGTGGGTGCGCAGGTCCGGCCCTATGACGTGGTGGGTCCGGTCTGCGAATCCGGCGATACCTTCCAGAAGGGCGCGCAGCTGCCCGCGATGGAGGCGGGCGATCTGATCGCCTTCCGCTCGGCCGGGGCATATGGGGCCGTGATGGCGTCGGAATACAATTCCCGCCCCCTCGTCCCCGAGGTGCTGGTCGATGGCGATCAATTCGCCGTTATCCGCGCCCGCCCGACATATGAGGAGATGCTGGCCCGGGATACGATCCCGGAATGGCTTTGATCCGGCGCCTTGCTGCCCGATACGGGCCGGGGGCCGCGCGCCCCCGGACCGATGACGAATTTCCCCCCGATACCCGCCTGCGCCGCGCCCTGCGCCTGACCCGGATGGGGCTGGTCTGGGAACGTGCGATTTCGGCCTTCTGGCCGCTGGCCTGCCTGCTTGGCCTTGCCTTCGCCGCGATGTGGGGCGGGCTGGTGGCGGGCATCGAGCCTTCCGCCCTGCCGTGGATCGGCGGGGCGTGGCTGGCCGCGACGCTGGCCGCCGCCGTGCATGGCGGGCTGCGCCATCGCCGCGTGCGCGCGCCCGACGCGCGCGAACGGCTTGACCGCAGCCTGCCGGGGCGCCCGCTGGCTGCGCTGTCCGACCGGCCCGCCATCGGTGATGCGGGCCCGCTGTGGCAGGCCCACCTGCACCAGATGCGCGACCTTGCCGCCCGCGCCCGCGCCGTGCCGCCCGATGCGGGCCTGTCGCGCCGCGACCCCTTCGCGCTGCGGCTGGCGGCGCTTCTGGCCTTTGCGATGGCGCTGATCTTCGGCGGTGCCGACCAGATGGGGCAGGGCATCCGCGCCATGGCCGCGACCGTCCTTCCCCGCGCCGCGTTGACCGATGCCGCACCCACCGGCCCCGAATGGGAGGGATGGGCCGAGCCCCCCGCCTATACCCGCCGTCCCGCGATCTATCTGAACGCCCTGCCCGAGGGCGAGGTGCTGGACCTGCCCAAGGGCAGCCGCATCAGCCTGCGCATCTATGGCGCCGACGTGCCGGTCGTGCAGGACGTGGCGGCGGAAACGACCGGCGACGAGGTCGCGCCCGAACTGGTCGCGGAACGCAGCGGCACGCTTGGGGTGGGGGGGCGCGACTTCGCGATCACCGTGCTGCCGGATGCCGCGCCGGTCATCGCGCTTGGCGACGTGCCGCAGCGCCGCGCCGACGGGCGGATGGTGCAGGACTATACCGCCGGCGACGATCACGGCGTCACCGCGGCCGAGGCCCGCATCGCGCTGGACCTGCCCGCGGTGGACCGCCGCTTCGGGCTGGCCGTCGATCCCGAACCCCGGGACGATCTGGCCCTGCCCATCGCCCTGCCGCGCACGGGACGCGACGACATCGCGGGCCAGATCACGCAGGACCTGTCGCGCCACCCCTGGGCCAACCTGCCGGTGACGCTGCGCCTGCGCGCGCTTGACGGCATCGGCCAGGAGGGGCTGTCCGCCCCCCGCGCGATGGACCTGCCGGGCCGCCGCTTCTTCGCGCCCATGGCCGCCGCCCTGATCGAGCTGCGCCGCGACCTGCTGTGGTCGCGCCGGAACGCCCGCCGCAGCGCCGAGATCCTGCGCGCCCTGACCTGGCAGCCCGAGGGCTTCGTCGAGCCCGATCTCTATTCCGAACTGCGTGGCGCGGTTGGGCTGCTGGAGGGCGATGCCTTCGACGCCGAGGCCCGCGACCGCCTTGCCGACGCCCTGTGGGAGGCGGCGGTCCTGCTGGAGGATGGCGGCCTGTCGGACGCGCTGCAACGGATGCGGGATGCCCAGCAGCGCCTGTCCGAGGCGATCCGCAACGGTGCCAGCCCCGACGAGATCCAGCGCCTCATGGACGAGCTGCGCGAGGCGACCGACGCCTATACGCAGATGCTGGCGGAACAGGCCGAACCCGAGGACATGACCGACCGCCCCGACCGGGGCGAGCAGCGCAATGCCGAGGTGACGGGCGACCAGATCCAGCAGATGATGGACGAGATCCAGCGCCTGATGAACGAGGGCCGCATGGCCGAGGCCGAGCAGCTGCTGGAGCAGTTCAACCGCCTGATGGAGAATATCGAGGTCCGCCAGTCGCAGGGCCAGCAGGGCGGCGAGGGGCGCCAGGGCAGCCCCTCGATGAACCGCCTGGCCGACACGCTGCGCGACCAGCAGGACCTGTCGGACGAGGCGTTCCGCCAGATGCAGCGCGGGCAGGGGGGCGACGACGATCTGGCCGCCCGCCAGCGCGAACTGCGCGAGGAACTGGGCCGTCAGCGCGAACTGATGCCGGGCGAGGGGTCCGATGACGGCGACGAGGCCCGCCGCCGCATGGACGAGGCCGGCCGCGCGATGGAAGAGGCCGAACAGGCGCTGCGCGACGGCGACCCCTCGGGGGCGATGCGCAGGCAGGCGGATGCGATCACCGCGATGCGCGAGGGGATGCGCGCGCTGGCCGACATGCTGGCGCAGGAAGGCCAACCGGGCGAGGCCGCGGATGGGAACGCGCAGGGACAGGGGCAGGACGGCAGCCAGTCCGCGCGCGGCGGACGCAACGGTCGCGATCCCCTTGGCCGCGAGGCGGGCAATGGCGGCGGTTCGGCGCAGGGCGGCGACATGGCGGATGGCGCGGGCGACGGCAACCGCCGCGCGCGGGAACTTCTGGACGAGATCCGCCGCCGCAGCGCCGACCCGAACCGCCCGAGCGACGAGCGCGACTACCTGCGCCGGCTGCTCGAACGGTTCTAGCCCCTCAGCCGCGCGGCCTGCCCGTCCAGCCACAGCCGCGCTCGGTCCAGGCCGCCGCGCCATTCCATCAGCGTCTCGCCCAGGGGGCTGTCGGGGGCGAGGTTCGGCGCCGCGACATAGACCACGGCCACCGATGCGGCGACCGCCAGCATCAGCGCTATTCCGGCCCCGTAACCGCTGCGCCGCTGCGCTTCCGGCGCGGGCGCAGCAGCCGGTTCGGGAACGACAGCCGGTTCGGGAACAGGGGCGGATCCGGGAACGGGGGCGGGTTCGATGATGCGCGTGACACGGGCGGGGCGCGTCGGGGCGTCGTCCCCGCGGACGCGGGCGGGCGCTTCGGGCTGCGGCTCGGCGGCGGGCTGGGGCTTGTGCCGGATCACGCGGGTCCCCGTCGCGGTGGTCGTCGTCGCGGCGGCGGGCAGGGTCACGGTGGTCGCGGGCCAGTCGGCTTCGTAGGCCTCGCTGCTGACGGGGCGGTAACGGGTCTGGCCCTCGGCCTCGCGCAGGCGGCGTTCGTGTTCGACCTCGTCCTTGAGGAATTGCAGCATGTCGGGGGCCAGCCGCTTGCTGGGCATCACCGCCTCGCGCTGCGGGGGCGGGGCATCGTCGTCGGGCGCGATCTCGTCATCGTGATCGGCGGCCGCCTGGACCGCATCGCCGCGCCGCGCCAGCCAGACGCGGCCGCAATCGGCGCATTCCACCTCGCGGCCCGCCTCCGGGATCGCTGAAACCGGCAAAGCATAGTCCGATCCGCATCCCGGACAGATCAACCTGATTTCAGACATGGCACCCTCGTAATCGTCCTGCGGCTGTTTTATCAAGCGTCAGTCCGGCTTCCAAGCATCCGGGCGCAGGGCCCGCATCAAGACGGGCCGATTTGGAACGATGAGGTGGCGCTTGATCGAGATGCGGGACGTCGGTTTCGGCTATCAGGGCCAGGCCGAGCTATTGTCGGACATGAACCTGAGCCTTCAGGCGGGGATGTTCCATTTCCTGACCGGGCCGTCGGGGGCGGGCAAGACCACGCTGCTGCGGCTGTGCTATGGCGACCTGATGCCCAGTTCGGGCCGGATGAGCCTGTTCGGAGAGGAGCCGCGTTCGCTGGACCGCGACGCGGTGGCCGATCTGCGCCGCCGGGTGGGGGTCGTCCACCAGGACCCGCAGTTCCTGGACCACCTGCCCGTGGCCGAGAACATCGCCCTGCCGCTGACCATCGCGGGCGAGCCGGTCGACCTGCAGGCGATGCGCGACCTTCTGGGCTGGGTGCAGCTGCAGAACCACGCCCGCGCGCTGCCGCCATCGCTGTCGGGTGGCGAAAGACAGCGCGCCGCCTTGGCCCGCGCCGTGATATTGTCGCCCGATGTCGTCCTTGCGGACGAACCCACGGGCAACCTGGACTGGGAGATGTCGATGCGGCTGATGCAGCTGCTGATCGAGCTGAACAAATCGGGCAAGACCGTGCTGGTCGCGACCCATGACCTGAACCTGATCCGCGCCACCAAGGCGCAGGTGACGGCGCGCGTGCTGCGCATCTCGGGCGGGACGCTGCATCTGGCGGGGGCCGACCTGTGATGGGCAACGACCGCAGAACGCTGAACCCGATCGCCCTGTGGCGCGGCCTGTTCGGATCCGAGGTGAATGGCGGCGACCGCATCGTGCCGCCGACCGGCTTCACCGCGCAGCTGACGCTGTTCTCGGCCGGGGCGATGGCCTTCCTGGCCGTCTTCGCGCTGGCGCTGGCGATGGCGACGGGGCGGCTGGCCGAACGCTGGTCCTCGGACCTTGCAGGCGCCGTCACGGTGCGCGTCAGCGCGCCCGCCGGCGAACAGGAGGCCCGTGTCCAGTCCGCGCTGCAGATCCTGCGCACCACGCCCGGCGTCGGCCAGCCGCGCCAGCTGCCCCCCGAGGAACTGGCCGCCCTGCTGGAGCCGTGGTTCGGCCCCGACATGCCGGTCGATGCGCTGCCCATGCCCGCGCTGATCGACCTGCCGGTCGAAAGCGCGGATTTCGACCCCGAGGGCCTGCGCCTGCGCCTCGAGGCCGAGGCGCCGGGTTCGGTGCTGGACGATCATACCGAATGGCGGCGGCCGCTGATCTCGGCGGCGAAGCGCCTGAAATTCCTGGGGATCGTGTCGCTGATCCTGATCGCGGCGGCATCGGCCGCGATGATCACGCTGGCCGCCAAGGCCGCGCTGGCCGCGAACGGGCAGGTGATCCGCGTGCTGCGCCTGATCGGCGCGCGCGACCTGACCATCGCCACGGCCTTCGTGCGCCGCTTCACCCGACGCGCGGCGGCAGGGGCCTCGGTCGGCACCGCGGCGGGGATGCTGGGCATCGCGATCTTGCCATCGGCTGAACAGGCGGGCGGGTTCCTGACAGGCCTCGGGTTCCAGGGCCTGGGCTGGCTGGTGCCGCTGACCATCCCGCTGATCGCCGCGGCGGTCGGCTTCTTCGCCACCCGTTGGGCCGCGCTGAAGATGCTGGAGGCCGTGAGATGAGCGATTACCGCCCCGGCCCGCTGACCCCGCTGCAATACCTGCGCAACGTCACCTTCTACGTGCATGCGGCCATCGCCACCCTGCTGATCGGGCTGTTCGGGCTGGTCAGCCTGCGCGACGGACGGCGCGGAGCGAACCGCGTCGGCGATCGCTGGATCGCGCATCTGGCATGGGCCGCCCGCATCCATCTGGGCCTGCGCTGCGAGGTGCGGGGCACGCCCCCCACGCGCGACATCATCGTCGCCGCAAAGCACCAGTGCTTCTGGGACATCCTGATGATCGCGCAGGCGGTCCCTCGCCGCGCCTTCATCATGAAGCGCGAGGTGATGCGCGTCCCGGTCGTCGGCTGGTTCGCCTGGAAGGTCGGCTGCATCCCCATCGACCGCCGCAAGGGGCGGGACGCGATGGCCGCGATCTCGTCGCAGATCAACCAGCGGCTGGCGGGCGACGGGCTGGGTCAGCTGATCATCTATCCCGAAGGGACGCGGACGCTGCCGGGCGAACGCCGCCCCTACAAGCACGGCGTCTCGACCATCCGCGCCAGCACGGGGCTGTCGGTCGCGCCGGTCGCGGTGAACACGGGACTGTTCTGGCCGCGCAAGGGCTGGGGCATCCGCCCCGGCACCGCCATCATCGAGTTCCTGCCCGAAATCGGCCCCGAGGCCCCGCGCGAAGGCTTCCTTCCGCGGCTCGAGGCCGAGATCGAGACCGCCTCGGACCGACTGATGGCCGAGGCGGGGTTCACGCCGATCGCCGATCAGCGCAGTTCATAGTAGCGCGGCACGTGCGGGGCCTCGGGCGGCAGCCCGATGTCGCGCCGCATATGCGGGCTGAGGTGATAGGGATCGGGCGGCCTCGGCCGCCTTTTCCGTGGCATCAGCAGCGCGCGCAGCATGGCCCATGCGACGGCGCTTGCGCCGTGGCGAAGGATCAGGCGGTGCATGGCGGGCATCAGCGGCCCGTGGCCGGGGTGCATCTCTGCGATCATGGTCTTTTCTCCTGGCGATGAAGGGATTCCCCCCTTGGCATCGCGTTCCGGTCTTTGGATGTGGAAATGCAGCGCATGCGGCATCGGCCCCGGCAAAAAGGGTCATGCGGTCATGTCATCTGCGGTAATTGCCCGTGGGGCGGCGTTCAGCGTCGGTTCGACGTCCGGACGGTGGCCCCTTGTCGGAGTTGCTGTGCGGTATGGTTCATCCAGCCCCTCCTTCGTTCACGACATTTCGGGCAGGGCGGAGCGTTGCCGCGTTCCGCCCGTCGCGCAAACGAAAAAGCGCCACTAGCGGTGCTTGCAGGCCCGCTGTGGCGCTTTGGTCACGTTTTCGCGAAGCTCGCTCAGCCCAGGCCGACCGAGCCCATCTTCAGGAACTTCTCGCGGCGGTCCTTGACCAGTTCCTCGGGGGACTTGCCCGACAGGTCGTCCAGCATGGCCGCGATCTCGGTGCCGACGGCGGCGATCGCGTCTGCGGGGGCGCGCTGCGCACCGCCCATCGGTTCGCCGATGATGCGGTCGATGATGGCCAGCTTCTTCAGGTCCTGCGCGGTCAGGCGCAGCGCCTCGGCGGCCTCGCGCATGCGTTCGGCGTCCTTCCACAGGATCGAGGCGCAGCCCTCGGGCGAGATGACCGAGTAGATCGAATGTTCCAGCATCGCGATGCGGTTGGCGGTCGCGAAGGCCACGGCCCCGCCCGATCCGCCTTCGCCGATCACGACCGAGACCAGCGGCACGCCGACCTGCAGGCATTTCTCGGTCGAGCGGGCGATGGCCTCGGACTGGCCGCGTTCCTCGGCGCCCTTGCCGGGATAGGCGCCGGGCGTGTCGACCAGCGTGATGACCGGCAGGTTGAAGCGATGGGCCATGTCCATCAGGCGGATCGCCTTGCGATAGCCTTCGGGCCGGGCCATGCCGAAATTGTGGACCAGGCGCGACTTGGTGTCGTTGCCCTTCTCGTGGCCGATGACCACGCATGGCTTGTCCTGGAACCGCGCAAGGCCGCCCATGACGGCATGGTCGTCGCCGAAGGCACGGTCGCCCGCAAGCGGCGTGTATTCGGTGAACAGCGCGTCGATATAGTCGCGGCAATGCGGGCGGTTCGGGTGACGCGCCACCTGCGCCTTACGCCAGGGCGTCAGGCTGGAATACAGTTCCTTGAGAAGGTCGCGCGACTTCTTGTCCAGCGCGGCCGCCTCTTTCTCGACATCGACGGCGCCTTCGCCCTTGCGGCCCATGGCCCGCAGTTCCTCGGCCTTGCCCTCGATGTCGGCAAGCGGCTTTTCGAAATCAAGATAGACCATCAGGTGACGCCTTTGGGTTCTGTTTCGCTGGCTGTATAAGCAAGGCCCGTGCCGGTTGCAACGCGGGCCGCCTATTGCAGGTCCGCGAAGGCATGTTGCAGGCGGGCCACCGCCTCGGTGACGCGGGCGCGGGGCGTGGCGATGTTGAAGCGCAGGAACTGCGCGCCGCCCGTGCCGAAGGTCGCGCCGTGATTGGCCGCGATGCGTGCGCCGTCCTGCACGCGCGCGGTGAATTCGGCAGGCGCCATCCCCGTCCCCGAGAAATCGACCCAGGACAGGTAGGTCGCCTGCAGCGGCATGGAGCGCAGCCCGGGGATCGCGGCGATACCCTCGTCGAAGATGCGGCGGTTGCCGTCCAGGTATTCGACCAGCGCATCGACCCATGCGGCGCCTTCGGGCGAATAGGCGGCGGCGACCATATCCATGCCCAGCATCCCCGCCGAGACGCCGCGCGCGGCAAGCGCCCCCTGGAACCGCGCCCGCAGCCCCGCATCCGCGATGATCGCGTTGCCGATATGCGCACCCGCGATGTTGAAGGTCTTGGTCGCGGCGGTCAGCGTGACCAGCCGGTCGGCGATCTGGGGGGCGACGGTCGCGATCATTCGGTGCGGCCCGCAGCCGGGCATCACCAGGTCGCAATGGATGTCGTCGGACACCAGGATCAGGTCGTGACGGCGGCAGAACTCGGCCACCTCGGTCAGCTCGTCCGCGGTCCAGATGCGGCCGCCGGGATTGTGCGGCGAGCACAGGATCATCAGCCGCTCGTTGCCGGTCAGCATCTCCTCCCATGCGGGCCAGTCGAAGCCGTAGACCCCGTCGCGCTGCGCCAGCGGCAGTTCGACCAGCTTGCGGCCCGATGCGTTCACGACGCGCCCGAAGGCGTGATAGACCGGCGACATCACGATTACCCCGTCGCCCGGTGCGGTGAAGGCGTCCAGCGCCATCGCGACGCCGTTGACCAGCCCCGCGCAGGTCAGGATCCAGGACGGCTCGATCGTCCAGCCGTGGCGTTCGGCCATCCACCAGCAGATCGCGTCCAGATAGGGCCGGTTTGCCCCCGGATAGCCGTAGACCCCGTGCGCCGCCGCCCGTTCGACCGCCTTCTGCACTGCGTGGGGCGGGCGGAAGTCCATGTCCGCGACCCACATCGCCAGCCCGTCGTCGGGGGACACGCCATAGGCGGCCTCCATGTCGTCCCACTTGCTGCAGCGGGTGCCGGTGCGGTCGATGATCTCGTCGAAATCGGGCTGGTGCATCTGTCCCCCAGGGGTCTGGCTGTGTTTCAGGGCCTTGGTCCCTTGCATACGCCGGATGTTGCCTATGGTGAAGGCTTGGCTTATTTCGCGGGAATGAGCCTGAAACCGATCCTGATCCATCCCGATCCCCGCCTCAAGAAGGTGGCCGAACCCGTCGCGCGCATCACCCCCGAGGTCGAGACGCTGGCCGCCGACATGCTTGCGACCATGTACGACGCGCCGGGCATCGGGCTGGCCGGTCCGCAGATCGGCGTGAACAGCCGCATCTTCGTCATGGACGCCACCCGCGACCCCGAGGCCGAGCCCGCGCCCCTGGTGCTGATCAACCCCGAGATCACCTGGTCCTCGGATGACCGCAACGTCTACGAGGAAGGCTGCCTGTCGATCCCCGACCAGTATGCCGAGGTGACGCGCCCCTCCGAGGTCAAGATGCGCTGGCTGGGCCTGGACGGCGCGATGCACGAACGGGAATTCGACGGGCTTTGGGCGACCTGCGCCCAGCACGAGCTGGACCACCTGGACGGCGTGCTGTTCATCGACCACCTCTCTGCGATGAAGCGCCAGATGATCACCCGCAAGATGGTCAAGCTGAAGCGCGAGAGGGCGCGTGGCTGACGGGCTGGCAGGTCGGGACGGGGCAACCCGTCCGGTCCTGCCGGGGCTGGCCTCGGGCCAGCCGCGCCAGCTGCTGCTGGCACCCGATGCCCGCCTTCTGCAACGCTGCGAACCCGCGGGGGTGCTGGATGCCGGCGCGATCGTCGGGATCGTCGCGGACCTGATCGCCACCTTGCGGCTGGCACGGGGCAGGGGCATCGCCGCGCCCCAGATCGGCGCCATGAACCGCATCTTCGTGATCGAGGGCGACCCCCCCGTCATCTGCATCGATCCCGAGATCCTCTGGCGGTCCGAGCGCACCGAAAGCCGCATCGAGACCTGCCTGTCGCGTCCGGACCGCTCCTGCCATGTCGACCGCCCCGTCGAGATCCGGCTTGGCTGCTACGATCTGGACGGACGTTACCACGACGCGCTGCTGGACGGGCCCGACGCCCGCATCGCGCAGCACCTGGCCGATCACCTCGACGGCCGCATGATACCGGAGTCCTGAATGCCTGCCCGCCCCTTCATCCCCTATGGCGATCCGCGCCTGCACCGCCCCGCCGACCCGGTGGACCAGGTGACCGAGACCGTCCGCATGATCTGGGACGACATGATCGCCACGATGGATGCCATGCCCGGCGTGGGCCTTGCCGCGCCCCAGATCGGCATCACGATGCGCCTGGCCGTGGTCGATGCCTCGGACAAGCGCGGCCAGGCCGTCCCCATGGCCAATCCCGAGATCCTGCACGAAAGCGTGCAGCTGCGCGCCCATGACGAGGCCAGCCCGAACCTGCCCGGCGTCTTCGCCCGGATCGAGCGACCGCGCGCGGTCACGGTCCGCTTCCTGAATGCCGACGGCCAGACCGAGGAACGCGATTTCGTCGGCCTTTGGGCGACCAGCGTGCAGCACCAGATCGACCATCTGAACGGCAAGATGTATGTCGATCACCTGTCGCCTTTGCGCCGCAAGATGCTGGTCCAGAAATCCGCCAAGCTGTCGCGCCGCTGACCCGCAAACGCATCGAAGGGAAACCGCCATGCGCGTGATCTTCATGGGAACGCCCGAATTCTCTGTCCCGGCGCTGCGCGCAATCGCAGCCGAACACGAGGTCGTGGCGGTCTATACCCAGCCGCCGCGCGCGGCGGGGCGTGGCCAGAAGGCGCGGCCCTCGCCCGTCCATCTTGCGGCGCAGGATCTGGGCCTGCCGGTGCGCCACCCTGAAAGGCTGCGTGATCCGGCCGACCAGCAGGACTTCGCGGATCTCGGTGCCGATGTGGCGGTAGTCGTGGCCTATGGCCTGATCCTGCCGCAGCCGGTGCTGGACGCGCCGCGCCTGGGCTGCGTGAACATCCACGCCTCGATCCTGCCGCGCTGGCGCGGGGCCGCGCCGATCCACCGCGCGATCATGGCGGGGGATGCGGAGACCGGCATTGCGATCATGCAGATGGAGGCGGGTCTGGACACGGGTCCGGTGCTCGACCTGGAAACGACGCCCATCGGCGTGTCCGAGACGACCTCGGACCTGCACGACCGGCTGGCGGGGATCGGCGCGTCGCTGATCCTGCGCACGCTCTCGACGCTGCCCAAGGACGCAACGCCCCAGCCGCAGGCGGGCGTGACCTATGCCGCCAAGATCGACAAGGCCGAGGCCCGCATCGACTGGACCCGCCCCGCATCCGAGGTGGACCGCCAGATCCGCGGCCTGTCACCCTTTCCGGGCGCCTGGTGCATGATGGGCGAGGAACGGCTGAAGCTCCTCCGCTCGACCGTGGTCGAGGGGCAGGGGGAACCGGGCCAGCTGATCGAGGGGCTGACCGTCGCCTGCGGCACGGGGGCCATCCGCATCCTCCAGGCGCAACCGGCGGGCAAGCGCCCGATGGCAGCCGAGGATCTTCTGCGCGGCTGGAAGCTGCCCGACCGCCTGACCTAGGGCCGCAGGACACTGCAAGCGGCGGGTCGGGCCGGGTTCACCCCGGCCTTCGGTCCGGGTCGCGGGGGGGCATCGCCCCCCCCGGCCGGGCCGAAACCGTCGCGGGACGCAACAAGACGCACATCCCGCGACATCACGCGATCAGATCGCGCCGTGGCAGTGCTTGAACTTCTGGCCCGAACCGCAGGGGCACAGGTCGTTCCGCGACGGGTTTCCCCAGGTCGAGGGGTCGTTCTCGTCGAAGCCCGGCAGGCGTGCGGGGTTCTCCTCGGCCGCGGCGTCGCTGTCGCCCGGATGCTCGGCGGTCAGGTCGGATTGCGCCGCCTTCTGCTGATCCGCCATCTGGCGCATCATCTCCTCGCGCTCGGTCTCGGTCAGGGGCCGGATCTGTGCAAGCCGCTGCGTCACGTCGAAGCGCAGCCCGTCCAGCAGCGATTCGAACAGCTGGAACGCCTCGGTCTTGTATTCCGACAGCGGATCGCGCTGCGCATAGCCGCGGAAGCCCACGACCGAACGCAGGTGATCCAGCGTCAGCAGATGCTCGCGCCATTTCTGGTCGATCATCTGCAGCAGGACCTGCTTCTCGATCATGGCCATGTTCTCGGGGCCGAAACCTTGGGTCTTCTCGGCCATGTAGGTGTCGGTCGCATCCACGATGCGCTCGCGCATGGCTTCCTGGTCCACGCCCTCTTCGGCGGCCCACTCGGCCAGCGGCAGGTTCATGTTCAGCCGCTCGCGGATGGCGGTGCCCAGCCCCTCGACATCCCACTGGTCGGCATAGCTGCGCGCGGGCATGAAATCCTCGACCAGGTCGTCGATGACCTGGTGGCGCATGTCGGCGGTGATCTCGCCCACCTCCTCGCTGTCCATGATCTCGCGGCGCTGGCTGAAAATCGCCTTGCGCTGGTCGTTCATCACGTCGTCGAATTTCAGCAGCTGCTTGCGGATGTCGAAGTTGCGACCCTCGACCTTGGCCTGCGCGCGTTCCAGCGACTTGTTCACCCAAGGGTGCACGATCGCCTCGCCATCCTTCATGCCAAGCGTCGAGAGGACCTTGTCCAGACGCTCGGACCCGAAGATGCGCATCAGGTCGTCGTCCAGCGACAGGAAGAACAGCGAGCGGCCCGGATCCCCCTGACGGCCCGAACGGCCGCGCAGCTGGTTGTCGATGCGGCGGCTCTCGTGGCGCTCGGTGCCCAGGACGAACAGGCCGCCGGCTTCCAGCACCTTCGCCTTCTCGTCCGCATGCTCGGCCTCGATGCGGGCGCGCAGCTCGTCGGGATTGGCCTCGGGATCGGCCTTGAGGGCCTCCATGACCTTCATCTCGACATTGCCGCCCAGCTGGATGTCGGTGCCGCGACCGGCCATGTTGGTGGCGATAGTCACCGCACCGATCTTGCCGGCATCGGCGACGATCTGGGCCTCGGCCTCGTGCTGGCGGGCGTTCAGGACGTTGTGGGGGACGCCGTCGCGGGTCAGCAGCTGGGACAGCATCTCGGATTTCTCGATGCTGGTGGTGCCGACCAGGGTGGGCTGGCCCTTGGCGTGGGCCTCCTTGATCGCCTCGATCACGGCGGCGTATTTTTCCTGCGCGGTGCGATAGACGCGGTCGTGTTCGTCAAGACGCGCGATGCCGCGGTTCGTCGGAACCTCGACCACGCCCAGCTTGTAGATCTCGGCGAATTCCTCGGCCTCGGTCGAGGCCGTGCCGGTCATGCCGCCCAGCTTCTCGTAGAGACGGAAGTAGTTCTGGAAGGTCACGCTGGCCAGCGTCACGTTCTCGGGCTGGATCTCGACGCCTTCCTTGGCCTCGATCGCCTGGTGCAGGCCGTCCGACAGGCGGCGGCCCTTCATCATGCGGCCGGTGAACTCGTCGATCAGCGCGACCTCTCCGTCGCGGATCATGTAGTGCTGGTCCTTGAGGAACAGCTTGTGCGCGCGCAGGGCCTGGCTGGCATGATGGACGATGGTGGTCGATTCGGGATCGTACAGCGTCTGGCCTTCCGGCAGGACGCCATCGGCCTGCAGGCGTTGTTCCAGGAACTCGTTGCCTTCCTCGGTGAAGGTCGCGTTCCGGGCCTTCTCGTCCAGCTTGTAATGTTCCTCGGTCAGAAGGGGTACGTACTGGTCCAGCACGCGGTACAGCTCGGACCGGTCCTGCGACGGGCCGCTGATGATCAGCGGCGTGCGGGCCTCGTCGATCAGGATGCTGTCGACCTCGTCGACGATGGCATAGTGGTGGCCGCGCTGGACCATTTCCGCGACGCTGCCCTTCATGTTGTCGCGCAGGTAGTCGAAGCCCAGCTCGTTGTTGGTCGCATAGGTCACGTCGGCGGCATAGGCCTGCCGCTTCTCGTCCTCGGGCTGGAAGGGGACGACGACGCCGCAGGTCAGGCCCAGCTGGGCATAGACCTTGGACATCCATTCCGCATCGCGCTTGGCCAGATAGTCGTTGACCGTGACGACATGCACGCCCTTGCCGGTCAGCGCGTTCAGATAGGCCGGGAAGGTCGCGACCAGGGTCTTGCCCTCGCCGGTCTTCATCTCGGCGATGTTGCCCTCGTGCAGGAAGATGCCGCCCATCAGCTGCACGTCGAAGGCCCGCAGGCCAAGGGCCCGGCGGGCCCCTTCGCGGCAGTTGGCGAAGGCTTCGGGCAGGATGGCATCGAGGCTCTCGCCCTTGGCGACGCGGTCCTGGAACTCGCGGGTCTTCTCGACCAGGCCGTCGTCGGACAGTGCTGCGAACTGCTCCTCCAGGGCGTTGATGCGGGCGACCATCGTGCGGGTCGATTTCACCTTGCGGTCGTTGGGCGTGCCAAAGACCTTCTTCGCCAGAGTTCCGAGCATGTTACCTTCACAATCACATAGTTGGGAAAGGTGCGTCAGCAGCGGGCCACTTGCCCGCACCGGTCGCATTGCCGTATCAGGGCCCTGAACGAACGCGGCGGCGGCGCCTTCCACGGAGTTGCTTCGGGATGTAGGCCCGCCCTGCCTGACTGTCAATGTTGGCGCCAATGCCCGTGACGGGCACGGTGCCGTGATCTGAAGGGATTTCCCGATGTTTCGACCGACTCTGAAGGCCGCATTCGTGGCGCTGCCGCTGATGGCCGCTGCCGCGCAGGCGCAGGATGCCGATACCGTGGTCGCGACCGTGGACGGGCAGGACATCACCCTGGGCCAGATGATCGTGATGCGCCAGTCGGTGCAGGATCCGGCCATGGCCGGCATGCCCGCCGAGGCGCTGTGGGACACGCTGCTGGACCAGCTGGTCCGCCAGGCCGCCGTCGCCGGCGCCGCCGAGGACACGCCCATGCTGCGCGCCCAGCAGGAACTGCAGGCCCGCAACACCGCCGCCACCGCCTTCGTGGGCCAGATGGCCGAGGCCGAGCCCTCGGACGAGGAGCTGCAGGCGGCCTATGACAAGCTGTTCGCCGAAGCCGAGGCCGTGAAGGAATACAACGCCGCCCATATCCTGGTCGAGACCGAGGAGGAGGCGAAGGACCTCAAGGCGCAGCTGGACGACGGCGCGGAGTTCGGCGACCTGGCCGAACAGCACTCGACCGGCCCGTCCGGTCCGAACCGTGGCGATCTGGGCTGGTTCGCCGCCGACCAGATGGTCCCCCCCTTCGCCGAGGCCGTCGCCGCGATGGAGCCGGGCGCGATCTCGGATCCGGTGCAGACCGATTTCGGCTGGCACGTCATCAAGCTGAACGAGACCCGCATGCAGGAAGCGCCCACCTTGGACGAGGTCCGGGGCGAACTGGCGCAGATGGTCCGCCGCGAGAAGGTCGAGGCCGAGATCGAGCGCATCGCGGGCGAGGCGGAGGTCACGAAGACCGAGGACCTGGACCCCGCGCTGCTGCAGGACGACAGCCTGCTGGAGACCGAGTGATGGGCAAGGCCGGGCTTCCCGTCTCGCCCCTTGCACCCGCGTCCTTCCCCGATCTTCCGGTGATCGAGGGCGTGGAATTCGCCAGCGGCGCCGCGGGCGTGAAATACCAGGGCCGCACCGATGTCACGCTGATCCGCGTGGCACCGGGCAGCACGGTGGCGGGGGCGTTCACGCGTTCCTCGACCCGCGCGGCCTGCGTGCTGGACAACCAGGCCAAGCTGGCACAGGGGGGCGACGCGCCCGAAGGTGCCGCGATCATCATCAATTCCGGCAACGCCAACGCCTTCACGGGCGCGCGCGGGCAGGAATCGGTCGATGCCGTGACGGGGGCCGTCGCATCGGCCCTGTCGCTGCCCGCATCGCGGGTCTTCTCGTCCTCGACCGGGGTGATCGGGGAGCCGCTGCCCCATGACCGCATCGTCGCGGCGATCGGCGGCCTTGCAGGCGCGCTGGACCCCGCAGGCGCGGCCGAGGCCGCGCGCGCGATCATGACGACCGACACCTTCCCCAAGGGCGCATCCGCGACCGTCGCGGGCGAGGGCGGAGAGATCCGCATCGCAGGCATCGCCAAGGGGTCGGGGATGATCGCGCCGGACATGGCGACGATGCTGGTCTATGTCTTCACCGACGCGGCCATCCCGGCGGACCTGCTGCAGCAGGCGCTGAGCGGCGGGCTGAACGGCAGCTTCAACGCGATCACCGTGGACAGCGACACCTCGACCTCGGACGCGCTGATCCTGGCGGCGACCGGCCGGTCCACTGCGGCACCGATCACCTCGTTGCAGGACGGCGTGGGTGCGGCCTTCGTGACCGCGCTGCACGGCGTGATGCGCGAGCTGGCGCATCTGGTCGTGCGTGACGGCGAAGGCGCCACCAAGTTCGTCGAGATCGCCGTGACCGGCGCCGACAGCGATGCCGATGCACGCCTGGTCGCCATGTCGATCGCCAACTCGCCGCTGGTCAAGACCGCCATCGCGGGCGAGGATGCGAACTGGGGCCGCATCGTGGCCGCGGTGGGCAAGTCCGGCGCGAATGCCGACCGCGACCGCCTGTCCATCGCCTTTGGCGACATGGTCGTCGCCCGCGACGGCTGGCGCGATCCCGATTACGACGAGGCCGAGGCCAGCGCCTACATGAAGAACCAGGACCTGCGCATCGCAGTGGATCTGGGGCTGGGGCAGGGCGCGCAGACCGTGTGGACCTGCGATCTGACCCACGGCTATATCGACATCAACGCGGATTACCGGTCGTGAAGACGGTCCTGGTATCCGCCGTTGCGCTGATCGACCCCGAGGGGCGCGTGCTGCTGGCACAGCGCCCCGAGGGCAAGTCCATGGCCGGCCTGTGGGAGTTCCCCGGCGGCAAGGTCGAACCCAGCGAGACCCCCGAGGCCGCCCTGATCCGCGAACTGCACGAGGAACTGGGCATCGAGACTTGGGAAAGCTGCCTCGCGCCGCTGACCTTCGCCAGCCACAGCTACGAATCGTTCCACCTGCTGATGCCGGTCTTCGCCTGCCGCAAGTGGCAGGGAATCGTGCAACCGCGCGAGGGACAGCGTCTGGCCTGGTCTTATGCCCGCGATTTGCGCAATTACGACATGCCCGCGGCGGATATCCCGCTGATCCCGGCCCTGCAGATGTGGCTCTAGGGCCACGGTTCCCGATTTTCCCTTGCAATAATGCCTGCCACGCGATCTATTGAGCGCGTTCCGTATGCTTTTTTAACCATTTCATGACTACCTTTGGATTGGGCGCAAAGGAGGCTTGACATGATCCGCACCATTTCCGTCGGAAGCTACATTTCCGTTCAGGGCCTTTTCGAGGGCTCGACCGCAGATGGCAACATCGTGGTCCGCGTCGGCAACCGCACCTACGAGGGCAAGCCGGTCGCACGCTGAATTCCCGCGCGCCGGTCTTGGGAGGGACCGGCCCGACATCCGGGAGGAGGGGGAAGGGGCAGTCTTCGGACTGCCCCTTTTTCTTTTGCCCGCAGGCAGCAGATCCGGAAGGCGAAAAGGGGCGGCCAGATGGCCGCCCCTTTCGTCATCCGGAACCGGAAGGGATCAGAGCGTGCGCTCGACCTCTTCCCGCTCGAAGATCTCGATGACATCGCTCGGGCGGATGTCGTCGTAGTTCTCGAAGGCCATGCCGCATTCCTGACCGGACTGCACTTCCTTGACCTCGTCCTTGAAGCGCTTGAGCGTCTTCAGCGTGCCTTCGTGGATCACCACGTTGTCGCGCAGCAGGCGGACGCCCGCGCTGCGGCGTGCAACGCCTTCGGTGACCAGGCAGCCTGCGACCTTGCCGACGCCCGTGACCTTGAAGACTTCGCGGATCTCGGCATAGCCGATGAAGTTCTCGCGCACTTCCGCCGACAGCAGGCCCGATGCGGCCGCCTTGATGTCGTCCACCAGGTCGTAGATGACCGAGTAGTAGCGGATCTCGACGCCCTTCTGGTTGGCCGAGTTGCGGGCCGGAGCGTTCGCACGGACGTTGAAGCCGATGACCGGCGCCTGGCTTGCTTCGGCCAGACCGATATCGGATTCGGTGATCGCACCGACGCCGTAATGCAGCACGCGGACGCGGACCTCGTCGTTGCCGACCTTTTCCAGCGCCTGGACGATCGCCTCGGCCGAGCCCTGCACGTCGGCCTTCACGACCACCGGCAGTTCGGCGACGGTCTGGTCGGCCTTCGCCTTGGCCAGCATCTGGTCCAGCGTGATCGCCGCACCTGCGGCTGCGCGCTTGTCCTTGGCCTGCTGGGTGCGGAACTCGGCGATCTCGCGGGCCTGGGCCTCGGTCTCGACCACGTTCAGCACGTCACCGGCTTCCGGCGTGCCGTTCAGGCCCAGCACCTCGACGGGGACCGACGGACCGGCCTCCTCGACGCGCTCGCCCTGGTCGTTGATCAGCGCGCGGACCTTGCCCCACTGTTCGCCGACGACGAAGATGTCGCCGCGACGCAGGGTGCCGTGCTGCACCAGGACGGTCGCCACGGGGCCGCGGCCCACGTCCAGCTGAGCCTCGATCACGGCGCCCTGAGCGGCGCGAGCGGGGTTGGCCTTCAGTTCCAGGATCTCTGCCTGCAGCGCGATGGCTTCCAGCAGGGCATCCAGGCCGTGTCCGGTCTTGGCCGAAACCTCGACATCCTGCACGTCGCCGGACATCTGCTCGACCACGACCTCGTGCTGCAGAAGGGCCGTGCGGACCTTCTGGACGTCGGCGGTCGGCTTGTCGACCTTGTTGATCGCGACGATCATCGGCACACCCGCCGCCTTGGCGTGGTTGATGGCCTCGACCGTCTGCGGCATCACGGCGTCATCCGCCGCGACGACCAGGACGACGATGTCGGTCACGTTCGCACCGCGGGCACGCATCGAGGTGAATGCCGCGTGGCCCGGCGTGTCGAGGAAGGTCAGCACCGCCCCCGATTCCGCCTTCACCTGATAGGCGCCGATATGCTGGGTGATGCCGCCGGCTTCGCCCGAGACGACGTTCGCCTTGCGGATCGCGTCCAGAAGCGAGGTCTTGCCGTGGTCGACATGGCCCATGATCGTGATGATCGGCGGGCGACCCTGCAAGTCCTCGGCCTTGTCCTCGACGCTGTCGATGACCTGTTCCACGTCCGAGTCGCTGACGCGCACGGTGCGGTGGCCGAATTCCTCGATCACCAGTTCCGCGGTGTCGGCGTCGATGGCCTGGTTCATGCTGACCATCATGCCCATCTTCATGAGCGACTTGACCACGTCGGCTGCGCGTTCGGCCATGCGGTTCGCCAGTTCCGAGACGACGATCGTCTCGGGCAGCTGGACGTCGCGGACCTGCTTCTCGGCACGGGCGCTGCCGCCCATGGCCTTCTGGCGGGCCTTGTCCTGCTTGCGCTTCATCGCGGCCAGGCTGCGCTGGCGGCCACCTTCGCCGTTCAGCGCCTGATTCAGCGACAGCTTGCCGGAACGACGGTTGTCGTCGCGGCCGCCCTTGTTGCGGTTCTCGCGCTCGTTGCGCTCACGCTCGGGCTTGCGCTGCGTGTTGGCGACGCCCTTGGTCTCGGCGCGAGCGGCGGCGGCCTCGATGGTCGCCTGGTCGGGCGCCGAGGGCTTGGCCGATGCCGCTGCGGGCTTCGGACGCGCTTCGCGCTTGGCGTCTTCCTTCTGGCGGGCCTTGGCTTCCTCGGCCTCGCGCGCGGCGCGTGCCTCTTCCTCGGCCTTGGCCTTCAGGGCCTCTTCGCGCTCGCGCTCCTCGCGGGCCTTCGCCTCGATATCGGCGCGGCGGCGTTCGCGTTCTTCCTCGCGGGCCTTTTCCTCGGCCGCGCGGCGCTCCGCATCCTCGGCCTCGCGGGCCTTGGCTGCGGCAAGCGCCTTCAGGCGGCGCTCCATCTCGGCATCCGAGATGCCCGCCGGGCGTTTCGAGGGGTCACCAGCGACGCGCGCGGTCAGCGGCGTCTTTGCCTTGTCGGCAGGCTGGGAAGCGCCGGCGCCGGGCTTGGCGACGACGCGCTTGCGTTTGGTTTCCACGACCACGCTTTTCGTGCGGCCATGGCTGAAACTCTGCTTGACCTGGCCCGAGCGGCCGCTGCCGCCGACGCCCAGGGGCTTCTTTCCGTCTTTGTCGCTCATATGCGTCTTCATTCCTTCCCGGCAGCCGAATTGCCGCCGTCATGCCCGCGCAGACCCGTCAGTCTGCCGGCTTCCAAGATCACCTTGTCCGTCAGGCCACCCGCCGCAAGCGCGCCGTGTATGACATGATCACGCCCGAAGGACAAACCCAATTCTGATGCGGTAAGGCACCCGAACCAGAGTCCGCCGGTCGGAGTCCACAGTTTTCCCTTGCCGCGTTCGGACCCGTCGCTGGCCTGGAGAAGCACCTTCGCGCGTCCCTCGGCCAGCCAGCCCTTGACCTTCTCGAAGCCGGCGACGGCCTTTCCGGTCTTTCGCGCCAGCGATACCAGTTCGACAACCCGCCTGGCCAGGCCGTCCTCGACCTGGGCCACGAGGTCGGCGGGCACCGTCACCTTCGTCCGCGCCGCCCGCGAAAAGAGACCCTTCGAGGTCGCCTTTTCAAGCGCGTCGCGATCGGCCGCAACCCAGATGCCGCGGCCGGGCAGTTTCTCGGCCAGGTCGGGAACGACCTGGTCCTCGGGGCCGATCACGAAGCGGATCAGCCCTCTCTTGGGTTGGACCTCGCCCGTCGCTATGCAGCGGCGTTCGGGGTCCTCCCGGTCATTGTTGCGTCCGCCTCGGCTCAATCCTGCCCTCCAGTCCGGGGCGCATCAGGCCCCGGTCTCCTCGTCGTCGATCTCGTCCTCGACCGGCTCTTCCTCGGTCTCGAGTTCGGCCGGATCGACCCAGCCCAACGAAACGCGGGCCGTCATCACGAGGGTCTGCGCCTCTTCCAGGGTGACCTCGAAGGGTTCGAGAAGCCCCTCGTCCTTGACGCGCTGGCCGTTGACGGTGGTCCAGCCACCGGCAAGTTCCCAGTCCGCGCAGGTCGCGAAGTCTTCCAGCGTCTTCACGCCATCCTTGGCAAGCGCCTCGACCATCTGGGGTGTCAGGCCGTCGAATTCAATGAGGCTGTCCTCGGCGCCCAGTTCGCGTGCTGCCGCAAGCGCGGCCTTGCTCTTGGCCTCGAGGACGTCGCGGGCGCGGGCCTGCAGCTCCTCGGCGGTGCCTTCGTCCACGCCCTCGATCGACAGAAGCTCGTCCTGGTCGACATAGGCGACCTCGTCCAGCGTGGTGAAGCCTTCGGCCACCAGCAGCTGGGCGAAGAACTCGTCCAGGTCCAGCGCCTCCATGAACAGGCCGGTGCGGGCATTGAACTCGGCCTGGCGACGCTTGGATTCCTCCTCGTCGGTCAGGATGTCGATGTCCAGGCCCGTCAGCTGGCTGGCAAGGCGCACGTTCTGGCCGCGGCGGCCGATGGCCAGCGACAGCTGCTCCTCGGGGACGACGACCTCGATCTTGTTGGCTTCCTCGTCGAAGACGACCTTGCTGACCTCGGCGGGCTGCAGGGCGTTCACCAGGAAGGTGGCCTGATCCTCGTTCCAGGGGATGATGTCGATCTTCTCGCCCTGCAGTTCGCCGACGACGGCCTGCACGCGGCTGCCGCGCATGCCGACGCAGGCGCCGACCGGGTCGATCGAGTTGTCATAGCTGATGACCGCGATCTTCGCGCGCGAACCGGGGTCGCGGGCGACCGCCTTGATCTCGATGACGCCGTCATAGATTTCCGGCACTTCCATCTTGAACAGCTCGGCCATGAACTGCGGATCGGTGCGCGACAGGAAGATCTGCGGGCCGCGGTTCTCGCGGCGGACATCCTTCACATAGGCGCGGATGCGGTCGTTCGGGCGATAGCTTTCGCGGCCGATCTTCTCGTTGCGGCGCAGGATCGCCTCGCCACGGCCCACATCGACGATGATGTTGCCGTATTCCTCGCGCTTGACGATGCCGTTGATGATGGTGCCGGCACGATCCTTGAATTCCTCGTACTGGCGGTCGCGCTCGGCCTCGCGGACGCGCTGCAGGATGACCTGCTTGGCGGATTGCGCGGCGATGCGGCCCAGTTCCACGGGCGGGACCTGATCGGTGATCTCGTCGCCGACCTTGGGCTCGTCCAGATAGGGGCGGGCCTGCTCGACGGTCAGTTGCGCCTGGTAGTTCTCGACCTCGTCATCGGCGACGACGGTGCGGACGCGGGTGAAGGTCGCGTTGCCGTTGCGGCGGTCGATCTTCACGCGGATGTCCATCTCGGCCCCGTAGCGCGACTTGGCGGCACGGGCGAGGCTGTCCTCCATCGCTTCGATGACCAGCTCGGGGTCGATCATCTTCTCGCGTGCGACGGCTTCGGCCGTCTGCAGCAGTTCCAGCTGATTGGCAGAGGTGATCGCCATCGCTCACTCCTTCGTTTCGGCGCCGTCTGCGCCATCTTGGTCGTCGGTTTCGATCTCGTCGAAGGCGGTTTCGTCCAGGTTGTCGATCTCGACCCCGGCTTCCTTCTTCTGACGCAGCATTTCCTTGATCAGCTCGTCGGTCAGCACCAGCTTGGCATCCGACAGCCAGTCGAAATCCAGGCCGATCGTGTGCGTCTCGCCGGCTTCCTCGATATTGATCAGGACCTCGTTGCCCTCGGTGCCGGCAAGGATGCCCTTCCAGCGCTTGCGGCCGTCGATCTGCTGGTTCGTCTCCAGCTTGACCTCGTAGCCCTCGAAGGTCTCGAAATCCTTCATGCGGGTCAGCGGGCGGTCGATGCCGGGGCTGCTGACCTCGAGGTTGTAGGCGTCCTCGACCGGATCCTCGACGTCCAGCGTGGCGCTGACCGCGGTCGAGATCTCGGCGCAGTCGTCCACGTTGATGCCGCCCTCGGGGCGGTCGGCCATGATCTGCAGCAGCGGCGTCTTGCCGCCCTGCAGGCGCACGCGCACCAGTTCGAAGCCCATATCCTCGATCACCGGAATGATGATCTCGGCCAGGCGACGGTCGATCGCGGTCTTGGCGATGAGGTCGTTCGAGACGGGCAGATCGTTCGACATGAGATCCTCTCGGACATGAAAAAGGGGCCGTCAGCGGCCCCCATGCGGAATTTCCGGTGGGCAGGGTTTGGACCCCTGCACCGCTGTCTTGCTGGGCATATAGCGCCGCTTCCCCCCAAATGCAAGCGCGACCGCGATCAGGCGTTGTCGCGCCAGATCCGCCAGTTCAGCCCCGCCGCCACGACCAGCCAGCCCAGATAGGGCAGGATCATCAGCCCCGACAGCCAGTCCAGCCGCCAGAAGGCCAGCGTCATGGCCAGCACCGTGACCAGCAGGGTCAGCATGCAGACCATCGCCAGCGCCATCCGGTGCGCCCCGAAGAAGAGGGGCGTCCACAGCGTGTTCAGCGCGATCTGCGCGGCCCACAGCGCCAAGGCCATGCCCGCCCCGGGCAGCGGAGCGATGCGCGATGCGGCATAGGCCGACAGAAGATAGATCGTGGTCCAAGCCACGGGAAACGCCCATTTCGGCGGGGTGAAGCCGGGCTTGCGCAGCCCGTCATACCAGGCGCCGGGCTTGAACACGATGCCGGTCGTCGCGGCCGCCGCGCTTGCCAACAGGAACACCAGGAACAGGTTCATGCGTCCTGCCCCCCTGCGCCGTTCCTGGCGCGGTCGTCGTCGCGGATCTGGTCCATCACGCCCGCCAGCTCCGCGGTGATGCGGGGTTCGGACAGGGCATGGCCCGATGCGGGCACCAGCCGCAGCTGGCAGCGCCCCCAGCCATCGGCCAGCCGCCATGCGCTGGCGGGCGGGCACACCATGTCATAGCGGCCCTGAACGATCACGGCAGGCAGATGCTCGATCCGGTGGCGGTCGCGCAGCAGCTGGCCTTCCGCAAGGAAGCAGGCATTGCTGAAGAAGTGATTCTCGAGCCGTGCGAAGGCGCGGGCGTAATCGGCGGGCGCGTGGCTGCCCCCCGACGATTGCAGCCCCGCCAGCGCGTTTTCCCACATCAGCCAGGGCTGCGCGTAACGCGCCTGCCGCGAGGCGTCGGGATCGAACAGCCGCTTGTGATAGGCCGCGATCATGTCGCCGCGTTCGGATTCCGGGATCGGTTCCTGGAACTGTGCCCACAGGTCGGGGAAGAACCGCCCCGCGCCGCCGCCATAGAACCAGTCCAGCTCGGTCTGCATGCCAAGGAACACGCCGCGCAGCACGAGGCCCGTCACCCGGTCGGGATGCGCCTCGGCATAGGCGACGGCAAGGGTCGCGCCCCAGCTGCCGCCGAACAGCAGCCAGCGCTCGATGCCCAGGCGCGTGCGAATCGTCTCGATATCGGCGACCAGGTGGGGGGTAGTGTTGGCCTCGACCGAGGCCTGGGGCCGGGACCGCCCGCAGCCGCGCTGGTCGAACAGGATGACGCGGAAATGCCTAGGGTCGAAGAAGCGGCGCATGAACGGGCTGCACCCGCCCCCTGGTCCCCCATGCAGCACGACGACGGGTCGTCCGGCGGGGTTGCCGCATTCCTCGACATACAGGGTATGTCCGTCGCCCACCTCCAGCATGTGGCGGGCGAAGGGCTCGGAGGCCGGGTGAAGGCGTCCATGTGACGCGGTGATTTGTCCTGCCAATCGGTCCATGCCCCCTATATAAGACAGACAGACGACGCCTGCCAGAAGGACGCCCGCATGAGCGCCAGCATCGACCCCGCCGAGATCGCCAAGTTCGAGGCCATGGCCGCCGAATGGTGGGACCCGAAGGGCAAGTTCCGCCCGCTGCACCTGATGAACCCCATCCGGCTGGACTACATCACCACCCAGATCGGGACCGAATTCGGACGCGACCGCCGCGAGGCGCGCGCCTTCGAGGGGCTGCGCGTGCTGGATATCGGCTGCGGCGGCGGGCTGGTCGCGGAACCGATGACCCGTCTGGGCGCCACGGTCGTCGGCGCCGACGCGGCCGAGCTGAACATCAACGTCGCCCGCACCCATGCCGAGGCGCAGGGACTGGACATCGACTATCGCGCGACCACCGCCGAGGCGCTGGTCGAGGCGGGCGAGGTCTTCGACGTGGTCCTGGCGCTGGAGATCGTCGAGCATGTCGCCGATCCGGCCGAGTTCGTCGCCACCTGCCGCAGGCTGGTGCGCCCCGGCGGGCTGGTGATCCTGTCCACGCTGAACCGCACGACGAAAAGCTTCCTCGCGGCGATCGTGGGCGCGGAATGGGTGATGCGCTGGCTGCCGCGCGGCACGCATGACTGGCAGCGATTCCCGACGCCGGACGAGCTGGCCGCGATGGCCGAACGCGGCGGGCTGCTGCCCGTCGATCGCTGCGGGATGGTGTTCAACCCCGTCAGCTTCGGCTGGCGGCTGTCCGCGACCGACCTGTCGGTGAACTATCTGCTGACGTCGCGCGCGCCCTGAGCGTCTTCGGCGCTGGGCGGGTCCTCCTCCAGCCGGCTGCGCAATTCGCGCAGGACGGGCAGGGCGCTGCGGACCCGGTCGGCGCCGATGTCGCGGACCACGCCCGCGATCAGCGGCATGAAGGCCGCGATCGCCTGGTCGCGGGCCTCGCGGCCGGTGCGGCTGATCGACACGAACTTGCGCCGCGCATCGTCCCAGTCGGGGCGGATGTGGATATGCCCCGCCCATTCCAGCCGCGACAGCGTGTTCGTCATCGCCCCGCGGGTGACGTGGAACGCCTCGGCCAGCTGGGCAGGGGTGCGTTCCTCGTTCACATGGGCCAGCAGGTTCAAGACCGAGAAATGCGAAATCTGCATCCCGCGCGGCAGCGCCTTGCCGATCAGGTTGCGAGAGAGCTGATCCGCGATCAGCACCTCGGCGAACAGGCTTGCGGCCAGCCCGCCGTTCAGGTGGCCGGCATCATTGCGGTTCACAGGTTTCGTCATAGCCTCGGGGTCCCGCGAAGGGACGGTCATGCGTCAGGGAAGGGATGCGGGAACGTGCATCGCCAACCGCCTGAAGGTCAAGCGAAACCGTCGTGACGCCGGGTTCCGTCCCGCCATCCGCAAGGACCTTGCCCCAGGGGTCGACGACAAGGCTGCGGCCATGGCTGCGGCGGGGCGTCCGGTCGGGGCTGTGCGGGCAGGGATGGGTGCCGCATTGCGCGGGCGCCAGCACGAAGCAGCCCGTCTCGATCGCGCGGGCGCGCAGCAGCACCTCCCAATGGGCGGCGCCGGTTTCGGGGTGGAAGGCCGAGGGCACCGTCAGCAGCTGCGCGCCGGCCTGCGCCAGCCGCCGGTACAGGTGCGGAAAGCGCAGGTCGTAGCAGACGGTCATGCCCAGCCGCACCCCGCCCGCATCCGCGACGACGGCCCTGTCGCCGGGGCGATAGGCCGCGCTTTCGCGAAAGCTCTCGGTCGGGCTGATCGTGACGTCGAACATGTGCAGCTTGTCGTATCGCGCGGCGAGGGTGCCGTCCGGGGCGATCAGCAGGCTGCGATTGGCAAAGCGGCCGTCGGGATCGTCCGTCAGCAGCGCCAGCGATCCCACCAGCAGCCATGCGCGTGCGCGCCGCGCCTCGGCCCGCAGGGCGGCCAGGGTCCGGTCGCGATGTTCGGGTTCCAGGACCGCACGCTGCCGGTCGCGGGACGGCGACAGGATGTTCGTGGCCTCGGGCGTCAGGATCAGCCCTGCGCCCGAGGCTGCGGCCTCGCGGATCAGCGGGATCGTGGTCTGCAGGTTCGCTGCGGGGTCGTCCCCCACGCTCAGCTGCACCAGCCCCACCGTCAGCGAGGCAGGGGCCATCAGGCCGCGCCCTTCAGCAGCGGGTCCAGCTTGCCCGCGCGGTCCATGGCATACAGCTCGTCGCAGCCGCCGACATGGAAATCGCCCACGAAGATCTGCGGGACGCTGCGCTTGCCCGCGCGCTTGGTCATCGCCTCGCGCAGGGCGGGATCGGCGCCCACGTCGGTTTCCTCGTAGGACACGCCCTTCTGGTTCAGCAGCTGCTTGGCGCGGATGCAGAAGGGGCAGGTGCGGGTGGTGAAGATCTCGATCCGGGGTTGGGTCATGTCGGTCCTTTCTGTCTGGACGCCTTATCTAGTGTTCCTTGAGCGACCTTGCCAGAACCACCACCGAAACTGGCCCCGATCCGGCCTGCAGCAGCGCATGCGACGCCGCCGAGATCGTCCCCCCCGAGGCCATCACGTCGTCGACCAGCAGCACCGGCCTGTCCTGCAACGCCGCGATCTGCCCCTGCGCGACGGCAAAGGCGTCGGTCTGGTTGGCGATGCGCTCCAGCCTGCCGCGCCTGTCCTGCGACTGCGTGTGGCGCGTCCGGCGCAGCATCGTCGGGTGATGCGGCAGGTCCAGGTCCCGCGCCAGCCGCGCGGCCAGCTGCGCCGCCTGGTTGTAGCGCCGCCTGAGCAGCCTGCGCGGATGGATGGGGATGGGCACGACGATCTGGTCGGGCTCGACCAGCGGCAGGGCGGCGCGGGCCAGCCAACCCGCAAGCGGCGGCACCATGTCCAGCCTGTCGCCATGCTTCAGCCCCAGGATCAGCCGCCGTGCCGTTCCGCCATAGACCATCGCCGCCCGCCCGCGCGACCAGGGGCGCGGGGCATCGAGGCAGTCGTCGCAGACGATGCCTGACGCCTCGGCCAGGCCGTCATCGGGCAGGGGCACCCCGCAGCAGTCGC
Organism: Paracoccus sp. PARArs4; assembly: GCF_947311865.1. NCBI lineage: Bacteria > Pseudomonadati > Pseudomonadota > Alphaproteobacteria > Rhodobacterales > Paracoccaceae > Paracoccus > Paracoccus sp. PARArs4. Next base: position 247,551 of record NZ_CAMZMW010000002.1, read on the forward strand.
AGACCGACCGCCACAGGAATTCGGCCCCGGGCCAGCAGTCGGGGCACAGCTGCACATCGCCCGTGGGGGCGACGGCCGCCCCGCAGCACAGGCATTGGGGCGGATATATCAGCGCCAGCGCGGCTTTAACCGCCCCCGAAAGCGCCCTATGTTGAAGCGTCATGAAAATTCCCGATCCCCGGACCCGACCGAACCTGACCGACCGAGACTCCCTGCTGCGCCAGCGTGCGCGCGCGCAGGCCCAGGGCATGGTCGATCTGTTCCACCAGATCGCCGCCGACGAGATCGAGGATAGGCTGATCGAGGTTAACAGAAGCTTTACGCGCATCGCGATCGTGACGGGCTTTCCCGACCTGTGGCAGGCACGCTTTCCGGGGGCGCGGATCGTCGCGGACGATGCGGTGCTGGAACTTGAACCCGGTGCGCATGACCTGGTGATCCACGCGATGGCGCTGCACTGGGCCGACGATCCGGTGGGCCAGATCGCGCAATGCCGCCGGGCACTGATGCCGGACGGGCTGTTCATGGGCGTGGCCTTCGGGAACCAGACGCTGCAGGAACTGCGTGGCGCGCTGGCCCAGGCCGAGGCCGAGGTGACGGGTGGCCTCGCCCCCCGCATCCTGCCCATGGGAGAGATCCGCGATCTGGGCGGCCTGTTGCAGCGGGGCGGGCTGGCGCTGCCGGTGGCCGACCTGCTGAGCCAGCGCGCCAGCTATCGCGACATCCTGCACCTTGCCCACGACCTGCGGGCCATGGGCGAGGGGAACGCGATGGCGGCCCGGTTGCGGCGGCCGACCTCTCGGGCGGTCTTCGCGCGGGCGGGGGCGATCATGGCCGAACACCATGCCGACCGCGACGATCCGTCCCGTGTCGCAGTCACCTTCGATCTGGTCTTTCTGACCGGATGGGCCCCGGCCGAAAACCAGCAGAAACCCCTCAGGCCCGGCTCGGCCAAGACCTCGTTGGCCGATGCGCTGAACCAGTTCAGGAAGAACGACGAATGAAACCGACCCACGCGCCCGCGGACCACCCCGGCATCAAGCCCGGCAAGACCGGCATCCTCATCGCGAATCTGGGGACGCCGGACAATTACGACTACTGGTCGATGCGGCGATACCTGAACGAGTTCCTGTCCGACCGCCGGGTGATCGACCTGCCGCGCTGGAAATGGCAGCCGCTGCTGCAGGGGATCATCCTGACCTTCCGGCCCTTCAGTTCCGGCAAGAACTACAAGTCGATCTGGAACGAGGAAGCGAACGAGAGCCCGCTGGCCACGATCACCAAGTCCCAGACCCGCATGCTGGCCCGGATGGCCGAGGCCGAATGGGGCGACCGAGTGATGGTCGATTACTGCATGCGCTACGGGAACCCCTCGACGCATGACGTGCTGGACCGGATGGTGAAGGAGGGGTGCCGGCGGATCGTGTTTCTGCCGCTCTATCCGCAATATGCGGGGCCGACCTCGGCCACGGCGAACGACCAGCTGTTCCGCGCCGCGATGGAGCAGACCTGGCAGCCCGCCATCCGCACCTGCGAGCCCTATGTGGACCGCCCCGACTATATCGCGGCGCTGGCCGACAGCGTGCGCCGCACGCTGGGCGACCGCATCCCGTCCAAGCTGGTCGCGTCCTATCACGGGATGCCCAGGCGTTACCTGATGCAGGGCGACCCGTATCACTGCCAGTGCCAGAAGACCTCGCGTTTGCTGCGCGAGGCGCTGGGCTGGCCCGAGGGCGTGATCGACACCACCTTCCAGTCGGTCTTCGGCAAGGAGGAATGGCTGCGCCCCTACACGGTCGAGCATGTGGCCGAACTGGCACGGCAGGGCCACAGCGACATCGCCGTCATCTCGCCCGCCTTCTCGTCGGACTGCATCGAGACGCTGGAGGAGATCAACGGCGAGATCTTCGAAGCCTACGAAGAGGCCGGCGGCCACGGCTTCACCTATATCCCCTGCCTGAACGACGACGAGGCGCATGTCCGCATGATGCTGGAGATCGTGCGCGAGAACATCCACGGCTGGGTGTGACGCGAAGGGGGCGGCATCGCTGCCGCCCCCCTCCGGATTCAGGCCATGACCAGGACCTGGGTGCCAAGCTTGGCGAAGCCGAACAGTTCCGCGATGTGTTCGTTATAGAGACCGATGCACCCGTTCGAGGACTTGCGCCCGATCTTGCGCGTGTCATGCGTGCCGTGGATGCGGTAATACTGCCAGGACAGCCACAGCGCATGCGTCCCCAGGGGGTTGTCCGGCCCCGGGGGCACGAAATCCGGCCATTCGGGGTTGCGCTTCTTCATGTCCGGCGTGGGTGCCCAGCTGGGACCGTCGACCTTCTTGATGATCTCGGTCCGGCCGGTGCGGGTCAGTTCCGCGCTGACCGGGATCGAGCTGGGATAGACGCGATAGGTGTTCCCGTCCTCGGACCAGTAATGCACCGCGCGCGAGGTCAGGTCGCACAGGATCGCGCCATTGGCCAGCGTCTCGAAATGGGGGCGCCAGTCCTGCATGCGGAAGCTGGAGATGTTGTGCTGCGGGCCGCTGTTCACCGGTGCGGCGGGCGTCGCCGGAACGGCCTCGGCCGCGGGCAGGGGCTGGCCGGTATAGGGGTCGTATTGCTGCGCGCGCGCCGGAACGGCAAGCGCCGCGGCGCCGAATGCGGCGGCCGAACCGAGAAAGGCCCGGCGGTCGAAGGACGATCTGCTCATCTGCTCTGATCCGTTGCTTGGTTCCCGCTTCACGGGCGGGTTGTCTGCCCGCAGAATAGCCCGCCGCTCGATTCGCCACAAACCCCGAAGGTCGCGGGGGCGTCACGCTCGCGGTCACGTGAAGTTGCGTTTGATGCGCGGGCCGGGTTTGGATAATGCTCGGGACGACAATCTTCGAGGGACGCGAGGAAAACCATGCAATTCAAGGCGATCGCCGTCGCAGGCATGCTGCTGGCATCGGGCTGCACGCCGTATCACCTGCAGCAGCAGCAGCTTCCGCAGGCGCCGCAGCCCGTTGCGGCACCCGTCGCACCGGTCGATGACAGGGCCGCGATCGGTGACCGGGTGTTGCAGCAGATCAACACGCTGCGCGGCAATATCGGCCAGCCGCCCCTGACGCCGAACGACCAGCTGAAGGCTGCGGCGCTGGCCCATGCCCGCGACATGTCGGCCCAGAACCGGGCGTGGCACTGGGGCTCGGACGGGTCGTCGCCGCTGGACCGTGCGCGCAGGGCGGGGTTCCAGGGATCGCTGGTGGGCGAGAATATCTCGGAGACATACGAGAACGAGATCGAGACCCTGTCGGCCTGGATGAGCACGCGCGACACCCGCGATGTCATCATGGACCCGGCCGCGACGCAGCTTGGCTTCGACTGGTACAAGGAGCCGTCGGGCAAGCTGTGGTGGGTGCTGCTGACCGGCAGCTGAGGCCGGATGTGAAAAGGCCCCGCGAGTGGCGGGGCCGTCGGGGTCAGGCGGTGATCACGATGGGGATGCCCGGCGGGACCATCGCATAGATCTCCTCGATCTCCTCGTCGGTGACGGCGATGCAGCCGGCCGTCCAGTCGCGGCGGCGCGGGAACAGGTTGTTCCCCTCGGGGCCGCGGCCATGGATGAAGATGTCGCCACCGGGGCTGCGGCCCTGGGATTCTGCAAAGGCGCGGTCGTTGGGGTTGGGATAGGACACGCCGACCGACAGGTGGAACGCGCTGCGCGGGTTGAACCGGTCGATATAGTACACGCCCTCGGGGGTCTTGCCGTCACCTTCGAACTGCTTGTGGCCCATGGGCGCGAAGCCCAGGCTGACATCGTAGGATTTGACGACGGTGTTGCCGCTGACGAGGTACAGCTTGCGCGCACCCTTGTTCACGTTGATCTGCGTCACCGGCGGCCCGGAATAGCGCTGGAACTTGCTGGGCTCCTGCGGCTTGCCGCAAGCGGCCAGCAGCGCAAGCGCCGACAAGGTGAAACTCCGACGAGTCGTTCTGCCCATCACTGCCTCTGAGACGTGTTCTTGTTTGTTGAGATATCTGGATACCACAAGCTGCCGTATCTTGCCTAGCCGCGCCTTAAGCCAGCGTTAAATGCGCGACAATTTCGACATGTGGCGAAAAGCGGAACTGGTCGATCACGCGCAGCGATTCGATCCGGTATCCCGCATCGACCAAGATGCGCGCATCCTTGGAGAAATTCACCGGATCACAGGCGACGAAGGCCAGTCGGGGCACGCGCGCCAAGGCGATCTGGGCCACCTGTGCCGCGGCACCGGCCCGTGGCGGATCGATCACGATCGCGTCAAATTCCGTCAGCTCGTCGGGCAGAAGCGGGCGGCGGGCCAGGTCGCGCAGCTCGGTCGTGACGCGGCGCAGGCCGCTGGCCGCGCGCCAGGCCGAATCAAGCGCGCGCAGTGGCGCGTCCAGCCCCTCGACCGCGTGCATCTCGGCGGTTTCCGCCAGGGGCAGGGTGAAGGTCCCGCAGCCGGAAAAGAGATCCGCGATCCGCGACGCGCCCTGCGTGATGCGACGCACCTCGGACAGCAGCGCGGCCTCGCCCTCGGCGGTGGCCTGCAGGAAGGCGGCGGGCGGCGGAACCATGCGGGCGCGACCCATCGGCAGGGCGGGGGCGCGACGGGTGATTGATTCGCCGTCCCATGTCAGGCGCGCAAGATCGCCTTCCTCGGCCAGGGCCGCCAGTGCGGCGAAAAGCGCAGGCTCCATCGGCTTGCCGCCGGTGACGGTCACGTCCAGCCCCTCGGGGGTGTGGATGACCGTCAGCGTCAGTTCGGCCTGCCGGGACGCCCCCGTCACGACCACCCGCCGCAGCAGCGGCAGGGCGGCCATGATCGCGGGGTGCAGGATGTGGCATTCGGCCAGGTCCACGATCACGTCGGATGCGCGGGCGTGGAAGCCCAGCAGCGCGCCCTTCTTCGTGCGCTTGCCCGACAGGACCGCGCGCCTGCGCGATTGCAGCGGAGAGGTGTCGACCCCGTCCACCCGCGCCTCGATCCCGTGGGCGGCAAGGGCGGCGCCGACCACCTGCGCCTTCCATTCCGCGGTGAAACCCTCGGAGGCATGCATCAGCGAGCAGCCCCCGCAGGCGCGGTAATGCGTGCAGATCGGGCGGACCCGGTCGGGCGAGGGCGTGACGATCTTGGGCTGCGCGATCCGGCCGTCCGCGACCTCGCCCGCGATCTCTTCGCCCGGCAAGGTCAGGGGCGCCAGCGCGCGTTCGTCGCCACGCAGGGCTACGCCGTCGCCGCGACGGCCCAGCCGTTCGATGGTCCAGTTCATTCGGCCGCCTCCTCGGTGCCCAGGAAGCCGCCCGATTGCCGGTTCCAGTAGCGCGCGTAAAGCCCGTTCTGCGCCAGCAGTTCGTCGTGACTGCCCTGTTCGACGATGCGACCGCCATCCAGAACCACGATCCGGTCCAGTTCCGCGATGGTGGACAGGCGGTGCGCGATGGCCAGCACCGTCTTGCCCCGCATCGCGCGGGTCAGCGCGTTCTGCACCTGGGCCTCGACCTCGCTGTCGAGGGCGCTGGTCGCCTCGTCCAGGACCAGGATCGGGGCGTCCTTCAGGAAGGCGCGGGCGATGGCGATGCGCTGGCGTTGGCCGCCCGACAGCTTGACCCCGCGTTCGCCCAGATGGGCGTCGTACCCCTTGCGGCCGGCGTGATCCTCCAGCCCCAGAATGAAGTCATGCGCCTCGGCGGCCTTGGCGGCGGCAACGATGTCGTCCTGCGACGCGCCGGGCCGACCATACAATATGTTGTCGCGGGCCGAGCGGTTGAACATCGCGGTTTCCTGCGTGACCATCGCGATCTGGCGGCGCAGGCTGTCCTGCCGGATGCGGCGCAGGTCGCGCCCGTCCAGCCGGATCGATCCCGTCTCGACATCATAGAGCCGCAGCAGCAGCGCCACGAGGGTCGATTTCCCCGCCCCCGAGGCGCCGACGATGCCGATCTTCTGGCCAGGCTCGATCACCAGGTCCAGGTCCTGCAACCCGCCCGCGCGGCGGCCATAGGCGAAGCCCACGCCCGCGAACTCGATCCGGCCCTCGGCCCGCTCGATCGCGGTGGCGTCGGGGGCGTCCGACAGCGCGTGGGGCGGCGACAGGGTCTTCATCCCGTCCTCGACCTCGCCGATATTGCCCCACATGCCCATCAGCGCCATGCTGACCCAGCCGGTCATCTGCGACAGCCGCAGTGCGATCGCACCCGAGGCCGCGACATCGCCCACGCTGGCCATGCCGTCGCGCCACAGGATGACCGAGCCGCCGACCAGGATCACCGGCAGGATGCCCGCCACGAACATCAGCGAGAAGCGGAACCAGGTGGACACCACCCCGAAATCCAGCGCGCGTTCGCGGAACCCCGCCATCGCGCCAAGGGCTGCCTGATCCTCGTGGTCGTCATGGGCGAACAGCTTGACGGTCTTGATGTTGGTGATCGTGTCCACGACCTGTCCGGTGACCATCGCGCGGGCCGATGCGCGCGCGCCCGATTTCGCCCGGATGCGCGGCAGGAAGAAGCGGATCAGCCCCAGATAGGCGCCGAACCACACCACCAGCGCAAGCGCCCCCCAGCCATCGACCGAGATCAGGAACGCGGCCGATCCCAGCACCGAGGCAAGGGCGAAGGCCACGACGTTCACCAGTTCCGATGCGACATCGGTGACGGCGCGCGCGGTCTGCATCTGCTTCTGCGCCAGCCGCCCCGCGAAATCGTTGTCGAAGAAGGTCACGGACTGTCCCATCGTCCAGCGATGCAGCCGCGACAGCACGAGTGGCAGCACGTTTGGCCCGACGATGACGCTGCTGCTGGCGGTGGACAGCCCGAAGATTGCCGGGCGCAGCAACAGGAAGAAGGCGATGAACAGGATCATCGCGGTCCAGTTGTCGGCCCAGAAGCTGCCGGGCGTGCTGCCGGTGACCGCATCGACCATCAGGCCCAGCAGCATGGCGGATACGACATCGGCAAGCCCGCCCATCGCGGATGCGACGGCGGCAAAGCCCAGCCCCTTCCACGCGCCCGAGAGGCACCAGCGGAAGAAGGCCAGCAGCGTGCGCGGCGGCGGGCCGTCTGCGGGACGGAAGGCGTCGACCATGCGACCCATGCGGGCGTGAAGGTTCATGCGGTCTCCTCGGCGGCGGCGATGGCGGTGTCGATCAGGGCGGGGGCGGGCAGCACGAAGCCCGAGGCGATCCAGGCGGCCTCGGCGGCGCGAAGGCCGCGTCCGATGGCAGGGCCGCGCAGGGGGGCAAGATCCGCCGCGGCGATCGGCAGGCGCGCGGACCGCCCCCGCTCCAGCCGCTCGCGCCATTCGGGGGGCAGGGGCACGCCGCGCGCCGCGGTCAGCACGGCATGGTCGCGTGCGGCATCGGGGTCCATGCGGTAACCGGCCTCGTCCAGGGACCAGTCGGCGGCGGCGCGCAGGGCCTGCTGGTGGCGGGCCTCGGCCTTGGACAGGCGCAGCGCGTCGGCGGCATCGGTGCCAAGCGCGGCCAGCCGGCGCGGCCAGCGGGGCGGTTCCTCCAGCGCGATCTCGGTCGCGACCAGGTCGGCCAGCGCATCGGGATCGGCGCCCGGCAGCAGATGCGCCAGAACCCCCGTCCGCGCCATCAGCGCGACCGAGGCGCGCGGATCCGGCGCGGCCAGCAGCTTGCGCATCTCGGCGCCGATGCGTTCGCGGGCGATGCGGTCCAGCCCACCCGCCAGCGCGGCACAGGCATCGACGGCCTGCGGGTCCGCATCGTCGCCATACCAGGCCAGGAAGCGGAAGAAGCGTAGGATGCGCAGGTAATCCTCGGCGATGCGGCGTTCGGGATCGCCCACGAAGCGCAGCCGCCGCGCCGCAAGGTCGGGCAGCCCGCCCATCGGGTCCAGCACCACGCCGTCGGGGTCCGCGTACAGCGCGTTCATCGTGAAGTCGCGCCGCGCCGCATCCTCGGTCAGGTCGTCCGAGAAGCTGACGACCGCGTGGCGGCCATCGGTTTCCACGTCGCGGCGCAGGGTCGTGATCTCGTATCCCTTGCCGCCCGCGACCAGCGTGACGGTGCCGTGGTCGATGCCCGTGGGAACCGCGCGCAGGCCCGCATCCGCGGCCATCGCCATGACCCGCTGCGGCAGCGCGTCGGTCGCGATGTCGATATCGTCCACCGGCTGATCCAGCAGCGCGTTGCGGACCGCGCCGCCGACCAGCCAGGCGCGCGCCCCGTCACGGGTCAGCACGCCCAGCACGCGGCGCAGGTCGGGATCGTCCATGATGCGGGCGGGCATCCGGGTCATCGCGCCAGCCTTTCGGACAGGCCGAACAGGATGCGCGCGGTCGCGCCCCACAGGTAATACGGCCCGAAGGGCGCCGCCTGATAGGCCCGCCACCCGCCGCGCCAGCGCCTGCGATGGATGACATAGCGGTCGGGATCGGCGACATGGGCGAAGGGCAGGGTGAAGACCTCCTGCACCTCTCCGGGTTCGGGGCGCGGATCGAAGGGGCCGGTGATCAGCCCGACGATGGGCGTGACGGCGAAGCCCGTGACCGTGCGGTGCATGGGCAGCGTGCCGAGGATGGTGACGGATGCGGGGTCGAGGCCGACTTCCTCCCGGGCCTCTCGCAGGGCGGCGGCGGTCTCGTCGGCATCGGATGGATCGACCTTGCCGCCGGGCAGGGCGATCTGGCCCGGATGATGGCGCAGGCCCGATGCGCGCTTGGTCAGCACCAGCCGCCCGTCATCGGCGTGGAAGGCGGCCAGGACGCCCGCCCGGCGCAGGGGCGCATCGGGCGGGGTCGCGTCGGGGTTCAGGTCGTAATCCGAGCTGGCCGCGCCCGACGCGGCAAGGGCCCGGCGCAGGGTATCGCCGGACCAGTCGGGAATCACTGCCCCTCCTTCGGGTCCGGCTGGGCCTCCACGGGGTTGCCTTCGTGATCGACGGTCGCCTCGAACCCCAGGCTGCTGGGGTCGAATTCGTAATGCGCGCCGCAGAACTGGCAATCGGCGGTCACGATCCCCTCGTCGGTGGTCATGTGATCGATATCCTTGGCGGAATAGATCGACAGCGTGCCGCGCACCCGGTCCGAGCTGCACGAGCAGCCGAACTCGACCGGCTGGGGGTCGTAGACGCGCGGGGCCTCTTCGTGGAACAGGCGCACCAGCAGGTCGGTCGGCCCGACCGAGGGGCCGATCAGCTCCAGCGTCTCGACGGTGTCGAGCAGCATGTTGGCGCGGTTCCAGTCCTCGGATTCGCCGCCCTGCAGGATGTCGGCGGCCTCGATCAGGCCGTCCTTGCCGCTGCCGCCCTCGGGGCCGACCTGCGGCTGGGCGGGCAGGGTCTGCAGCATCACGCCGCCCGCGCGCCATTGCGCGTCGCTGCCCGGCAGGTGCGAATGGCCCGAGGCCAGGCTAAAGCGCGTCGGCAGCTGTTCGGACTGCGCGAAATAGGTCTGCGCGCAGGCCGACAGCGACCCGCCCGCCAGGGGCGTGATCCCCTGATAGGGCGTGCTGCCTTGGCCCTGGTCGATCAGGATCGCGAAATACCCGTCGCCGATCTGCGCGAAGGGCTGCGAGGCGTCCAGCCGATCCTCGTCGAAGCTGGCCCAGGCGCGGATGCGCGCGGGTTTGCCGTCGGATTCCGGGGCATAGTAATCCGCCGCCAGCGTGCGGATCGCGCCGGTGCCGCGGACCTGCAGGCTCAGCTTCCAGCGCAGCTTCATGGTGGGGCCGATCAGCGCCGTCAGCAGCGCGATCTCGGCCACCAGCGCGGCGACGGGCGCGGGATAGTCGTGGCGGGTGAGGATGTGGTCCAGAACGCCGTCCAGCCGGGCCACGCGGCCGCGGATGTCCGAGCGGTCCAGCTGAAACGGCAGGACCGTATCGTCCCAGGCTATCTGGTTGATCTTGTTCATCAGGCTTCCTTGAAATTCTTGTCCGGGGGGCGAAGCGCCGGGTCGGGGCCCAATATAGGCGATTTTGCGGCGATCCCAAGGGCCCGGCTTTCGCCCGCAGGACATGCGCGGTATCACCGGAGCGCATATCGCCGCCAGGGGGAACAAGCCATGATTCCGCGTTTCGGACCGCCGCCGCTTGCCACGCGCCGCTATCGCAGGCGGGCGGGGGCCTATGCGATCCTGTGGCGCGAGGGGCGGATCCTGCTGACCTTCCAGCGGCAGCCCGAACATGAATTCCAGCTGCCCGGCGGGGGGGTCGATCCGGGCGAATCCCCGATCCGCGCGCTGCATCGCGAGGTCTTCGAGGAAACCGGCTGGCGGATCGGGCACGCACAGCGGATCGGTGCCTATCGCCGGTTCTGCCACATGCCCGAACTTGGCTTCCACGCCGAGAAGCGCTGCGAGATCTGGGCCGCGCGCCCGACGCTGCGCATCGGACCCCCGACCGAACCGGGCCACAGCGCGCATTGGGTCACCCCCCACGAGGCGCTGGACCTGCTGGAGGATGCGGGTTCGCTGGCCGCGCTCAGGGCCTGGCTGGCCTGACGGGCATGGGGGTGACGCGGCTGTCGCCCCGCATCTCGATCAGGACGGCGGACACGTCGTCCAGCCTTTCGCCGCGGCTGTATTCCGACACCGACCAGGCCATCGATTCCAGGAACCCGTGGCCGGACAGGAAGGCGTTGGTGCGCAGGATCGCCTCCAGCCCCTCGTCGCCCAGCTGCACGCCGTTCGGGGACGCGGCCTCGGTCACCCCGTCCGAGGTGATCAGAAGGCGGTCCCCCGGTTCCAGACGCAGCTCCATCTCGTCGAAGATGGGGCGTTCGAAGACGCCGATCGGCATGCCGCCTTGGCCCAGATGCTCGACCCGGCCGTCGGCGCGTTGCAGCACGGGATGGGGGTGGCCCGCCTGCACCATGCGCAGCTGGCCCGTGACGTGGTTCAGTTCGGCATAGATCATCGTGAAGTAGCTGTCGGTGTTCATCTCCTCGAGCATCATGCCGTTGAAGAAATGCGCCAGAGCGCCGGGGCCGCGCGGATCGACCCCGCCCTGCGCGGCGCGCAGCGCGACGTTCAGGTCCGACGATCCCGACAGGTGCACCGACAGCTGCGCGGTCAGCAGCGCGGCCGTGACGCCATGCCCCGACACGTCCAGCGCATAGACCCCGATCCAGTCCCCCGCGATCGGAAAGAACCCGACGAGGTCGCCCCCGATATGGCCCGCCGGACGCAGAAGCAGGCTGATGTCGATCTGGCCGAAGCGGCCCGACCGTTCGCGCACCAGGCCCTGCTGCAGCTTGCGTGCCTCGCGCAGGTCGCGTTCCATCGCGGCCTGGGTTTCCGACAGCTGGGCCATTGCGCTGCGCAGGCGGGAATTGGTGGCGCGCAGGTCGTCCTCGATCCGGCGCATGCGTTCGGCGGCGGCAAGACGCGCCAGCAGTTCGGGGCGTGCGACGGGAAGCGACAGGAAATCGTCCACCCCGGCGGCAAGCCCCGCAGCCATGCCGTCGTCGCTGCGGTCGGGCGTCAGCAGCAGGAAATAGCCGTAATGCGGCCCCGGCCGAGAGCGGAAGTCGCGGCACAGGTCCAGCCCCGTCATGTCGGGCAGGGCGGCCGATGACAGAAGGATGTCGGGCTGGCGGGCATCGACGGATCGCAGGGCATCGGCGCCGGTATCGACCAGCGTGCAATCGACCCCCGCCGCGTCCAGCAGGTCGGCCAGCGCCTTGCGGCAGACCCCGTCCGGCCCCGCAAGCAATGCCTGCCGTCGCAGCGGGGCTGGCGCGGTCGCCTTGGTGCGTGATGAGGGATTCGCGGCTTTCATGGCATCGTCTCTAGCGCGACCGGCGTAAAGAAGCCGTAAAGCGCGCAACAGACGACCGCTAAACTTGCGCGGATTTCGGCGGCGCGGGGTGCGCCGCCGAGGACGCGTCAGACCAGAAGCTCGGACAGGATGCCGTCATTGGTGATGTCGCGGAAGTTGAACCCGCTCTCGGTCAGGCGCTCCATCAGCGATGTCAGGTTCGCAGGGGCCGTCGTCTCGATCCCGATCAGGACCGAGCCGAAGTTCCGCGCGGATTTCTTCAGATATTCGAAGCGGGCGATGTCGTCGTCGGGACCGAGAAGCTGCAGCAGGTCGCGCAGCGCACCCGGACGCTGCGGCATGCGCAGGACGAAGTATTTCTTCAGCCCCGAGAAGCGCTGCGCGCGTTCCTTGACCTCGGGCAGGCGCTCGAAGTCGAAATTCCCGCCCGAGCAGACGACGACCACGGTCTTGTCGGTCAGATCGCCCATGTCGGCCAGCACGTCCAGCGCCAGCGCACCCGCGGGTTCCAGCACGATGCCCTCGGCGTTCAGCATCTCCAGCATGGTGCCGCAGATGCGGTCCTCGGGTGCCAGGAAGACCTGATCGGACGAGAAATGCGACAGGTGCTCGTAGGGCAGGGCGCCCAGCTTGGCGACGGCGGCCCCGTCGACGAAGCTGTCGACCGCGTTCAGCGCGACCGGCTTGCCGGTCTGCAGGGCGGCCTGCAGGCTGGCGCCGCCTTCGGGTTCGGCGAATGCGAACTGCGTTTCGGGGCACAGCCCGCGAAGATAGCGGGTGACGCCCGATGCAAGGCCGCCGCCGCCCACGGGCAGCACCACCAGGTCGGGCGCGCAGCCCAGCTGGTCGAGCATCTCCATCCCGACGGTCGCCTGACCCTCGATCACGTCGGGCGCGTCGAAGGGCGACAGGAAGGCCGCGCCCTGTTCGACGCAGAAGGCCTGCGCCGCCGCCAGCGTCTGGTCGAAATAGTCGCCGGTCAGCACGATCTCGATGGCGTCGCCGCCGAAGACGCGGGTCTTCTGGATCTTCTGCTGGGGGGTGGTGACGGGCATGAAGATCGTGCCCTTGGCGCCGAAATGACGGCAGGCATAGGCCACGCCCTGCGCGTGGTTGCCCGCGCTGGCGCAGACGAAGTGGCCGGGCGCGCCGGGGCGGACCAGCTTGCGCATGGCATTGAACGCGCCGCGCAGCTTGTAGCTGCGCACCGGTGTCAGATCCTCGCGCTTCAGCCAGATGTCGGCACCGAACTTGGCAGACAGGTGGTCGTTGCGCTGCAGGGGCGTGGGCTCGAACAGGTCGCGAAGCGCGGCCTCGGCTTTCTGGACGGAGGCGACAAAATTTTCCATGGCCAAGGCCATGCCGCGAAAGAAGGCGCTTGGCAAGGGCTCAGCGCAGATCGCGACCTTCGACGAAATGCCCCCAGAGCGTGGAGATGAGCGACAGCCACAGCAGGGTGTTGAACCATCCGAACAGCAAAGATGCGAGCAATTCCGCCAGACCGGCCAGGGGCAGCGACAGCAACAGGTTCACGGCCATGGTCAGGATCTGAACGAACAGGACCAGGACGATCAGCACCCCCAGATGCGATCCGCCTGCATGCCAGCCGGTCGTCATCGGGCGTTCGGCCCCAGTCGCGGCCCCGGCAAGTCCGATTCCCAGACGCAGACCAAAAACGGCAAGGACGAAGCCCGACATCATGAAGATGACGAAATAGAGGCCGATGCCCCCTCCAAGGGCAATCATCAGCGTCTGGCCCAAGAGCACGAACATCAGGCCCGGCAGCATGAGGAGAAGCGCCAGCTTCACGGATGCTGTGGCGTAACGCAGCTCCGGGCGTCCGATCGGACGCAGAACACGGGGACGCTCATCCAGAAGAATGAACCGATGCCAGGATGCGGCCAGGCTGACGAAGGCCAGCACGAAGGTCGCGGCCATCGCGATAGTCACCGCCGCGACCGCGATCCCGGGCGCATCGCCGCCGATGAAGACCTGCCGCGCGGCCAGCCCGATGCCGATGCCCAGGGCCGCAATCAGCAGCGGCTGGACCGAGAGGGTCAGCGCCGCGCCCAGATTGCCGGTCAGCTGCAGAATGGAATGGCGGAGAAGTCGAAAGGCCAGCATGGAAATGCCCTTATTGAATGCCGTCGGACCGTAATCCGTGTCGAACCCTTGTGACAACGCGCGGAACGCCGTATTCCCTGCGAAAATTCGATGAAGGGTTAACCGCATGACCGACGCGCCGAAAAAAGTCGTCCTAGCCTATTCGGGCGGATTGGACACCTCGATCATCCTGAAATGGCTGCAGACCGAATACGGCTGCGAGGTCATCACCTTCACTGCCGATCTGGGGCAGGGCGAGGAACTGGAACCGGCCCGCGCCAAGGCCGAGATGCTGGGCATCGCGCCCGAGAACATCCATATCGAGGATCTGCGCGAGGAATTCGTCCGCGATTTCGTCTTCCCGATGTTCCGCGCCAACGCGCTGTACGAGGGGCTGTACCTGCTGGGCACCTCGATCGCGCGGCCGCTGATCTCTCAGCGGCTGGTCGAGCTGGCGAAGAAGCATGGTGCCGATGCCGTGGCCCATGGCGCGACGGGCAAGGGCAACGACCAGGTCCGGTTCGAGCTGTCGGCCTATGCGCTGGACCCGTCGATCAAGGTCATCGCCCCCTGGCGTGAATGGGATCTGACCAGCCGCACCAAGCTGATCGAGTTCGCCGAACAGAACCAGATCCCCATCGCCAAGGACAAGCGCGGTGAGGCGCCCTTCAGCGTCGACGCGAACCTGCTGCATACCTCGAGCGAGGGCAAGGCGCTGGAGAACCCCGCCGATGCCGCGCCCGAATATGTCTATCAGCGCACCGTCGCCCCCGAGGACGCCCCCGAGACGCCCGAATTCATCGAGGTGACCTTCGAGAAGGGCGATGCGGTCGCGATCGATGGCGAGGCCATGTCGCCCGCCGCGATCCTGACCAAGCTGAACGAGCTGGGCGGCAAGCACGGCATCGGTCGTCTGGACTTCGTGGAAAACCGCTTCGTCGGCATGAAGTCGCGCGGCATCTATGAAACGCCCGGCGGCACCGTCCTGCTGGAGGCGCATCGCGGGATCGAGCAGATCACGCTGGACAGCGGCGCGGGTCACCTCAAGGACAGCCTGATGCCCCGCTATGCCGAGCTGATCTACAACGGCTTCTGGTTCAGCCCCGAGCGCGAGATGCTGCAGGCCGCCATCGACAAGTCGCAGGAACACGTCAGCGGCACCGTCCGCCTGAAGCTCTACAAGGGCAGCGCGACCTGCGTGGGCCGCTGGTCGGATCACTCGCTCTATTCCGAGGCGCATGTCACCTTCGAGGATGACGCCGGTGCCTACGACCAGAAGGACGCGGCTGGCTTCATCAAGCTGAACGCCCTGCGCCTGAAGCTGGTCGCGAACCGCAACGCCCGCTTCAAGTAAGCGCCGCGATACGCGTTTCCACGGCCCCGTCGGACCTTTGTCCGGCGGGGTTTCCTTTTGCGCCGCGCCTCGTCAGATTGGCCGCGCATCATCGAAAGGCCGCCCCATGACCCGTCCCGCCCGCATCGCCATCCTGACCGTCAGCGACCGCGCCGCCAGCGGCGCATACGAGGACAAGGGCGGTCCGGGGGCCGAGGCCTGGCTGCGCGGGGTCATCACCTCGGACATGGTGATCGACCGGCATATCGTCCCCGACGGCCGAGAGATCGTGGCCGGCAAGCTGCGCGAACTGGCGGACGGCGGGGCCGATCTGATCCTTGTGACCGGCGGCACCGGCCCCGCGCCGC
This sequence comes from Paracoccus sp. PARArs4, assembly GCF_947311865.1. Classification (NCBI taxonomy): domain Bacteria; kingdom Pseudomonadati; phylum Pseudomonadota; class Alphaproteobacteria; order Rhodobacterales; family Paracoccaceae; genus Paracoccus; species Paracoccus sp. PARArs4. The sequence continues at coordinate 263,108 of NZ_CAMZMW010000002.1, forward strand.
GCGACCTGACACCCGAGGCCGTGTCCGACGTGGCCGAGCGCGAATATCCGGGCTTTGGCGAGGAAATGCGCCGTGCATCGCTGCGCGAGGTGCCGACCGCGATCCTGTCGCGCCAGACCGCCGTCAGCCGCGGCCGGACGCTGATCATCACCATCCCCGGCAAACCCTCGGCCATCGCGACCTGTCTGGACGCGGTCTTCGCTGCCGTCCCCTATTGCCTGGACCTGCTGGGCGCCGCCCGGATCGAGACCGACCCCGCCCGGATCGAGGCGTTCAGGCCCAGGGCGAAGTGACCGGCCTCAGGTCGAGCGTCCGGAGGATGTCATCGCAATCGACGGTGAAATCCTCTCCTTGGCCCTCGGCCACGACGAAGCCGTAATGCATTCCCATCAGGTCGGTGAAATCCTTCCACAGGTTGTTGAACCTGCTGGGCGGCTGGATCGTCAGAAGCATCATGTCGTCTGCGCCCAGCAGCAGCGCATGGGCAAGCGCGCTGCCCTCGACCCCGACGACGGTGGAGGCGTTGGACAGCTTCTGGCGGATGGTGCCCAGGTCGTCGCGTTGCGGGTCGACCACTTCGAATCCCTTTACGCAAAGCATGTCGACGATTTCGCCCTCGTTGCGCAGTCGCCTTGCCTGGCCCGACGATCCGCGCGTGATCACGACCCCCTGGCCACCGCCCGTATCCAGCCGCAGCCTGTCGCGCAGTCGCTTCATCCGCTGGCGGCGGTGATCGGTCATGCCGTGGTCCTGAAAGACCCAAGCCTCGGAAAGATCGACATCGCCGATCTCGTGGCAGGTCGTGCCCAGGGCCTGCCCATAGGCGCGGACATGAGGCCAGTCCGGTCGCTGGACCGCCTTGGGGTGGCAGACCAGGCCGAATTCCGCGGCCATCAGCGCCGTCACATTGTCGTCGACGACGCGGTGCCCGAAATAGAGGTCGCTGACGGGCGTTCCGACAAGCGCGACCGTATCCTCGATCCGTTGCTGGGTGCGGCCCCGGATGCGCGGAGAGTGTCGCCCCACCATCTGGTGCATCGTCCCGGCGGCGAACAGCGTTCCGCCCAGAAGCTGCGCATCGACAAGACGAAAGGCCAGCGTCGGATCGTGAACGACCTTCGAGCAATCGATCCGCTGCAATTCATGGGCAATCGACGTGTCGGCCTGTGCGGCAACGATTTTGTCCAGCTGGCCGGGAAGGTATATCGCCCTGCTGCGCCGCGAAACCTCGGACGGGGCAAGGACCACGACCTCGGCTGCGGCCTCGGCAAGCCCGCGTGATCTTCCGGCGATGCGCTTGACGCGGTGGGTCAGGGGAACAAAGGACATCATGACAGGGAACCGGGAACCGTACCCGTGAACTATACCCCAATTCCCTTGCATGTCATGCATCTTGAGCGGGATGCGGAAAGGTGCGGGTGATCTAGGCTTCGAATCGCCGCCCGAGCCGAGGTCAGCCGAAGGCCGCCAGCGCCAAGGGCGCGATGATCGCCGTCAGCACGGCGTTCAGCCCCATCCCGATGCCCGAGAACGCACCGGCGGTCTGGTTCACCTGGAATGCGCGGGCGGTCCCGATCCCGTGCGCCGCGACCCCGATGGCGAAGCCGCGCGCGCGCCAGTCGCGGATGCGCAGCAGGTCCAGAAAGGGCGTGACCACCACCGCGCCGAAGATGCCGGTCAGCAGGACCATCACGGCGGTCAGCGTGGGCTCACCGCCCAACCGCTCGGCGATGCCGATGGCGACGGGGGCGGTCGTGGACTTCGGCGCAAGCGACGCCAGCACGGTGCCCTCGACGCCCATGGCGCGGGCGATGGCCAGCGCGCTGATCACCGCCGTGCCCGACCCCGCCAGCAGCGCCGCGATCATCGGCAGGGCCGCGCGGCGCAGGCGGTGCAGGTTGTCCAGCAAAGGCAGGCCTAACGCGACCGTCGCGGGGCCCAGCATGAAATGCACGAACTGCGCGCCCTCGAAATAGGTCGCGTAATCCGTGCCCGTCAGGGACAAGAGCGCCCCCAGCAGGATGACCGCGATCATCACCGGGTTCGCCCAGCTCTGGCCGCCCGTGGCGCGCGAACAGGCGGTCCCGGCAAGATAGGCCAGAAGCGTGGCGGTCAGCCAGATCAGGGGCTCCTGCGTCAGGTAGGACCAGATCATCGCGCCCCCTTCCCGGATTTCACGGCGTTCGGATCGGTCGTGCCGGTCAGGCGCGACACCCATTGAAAGACCAGCGCCCCGATCGCGATGGCCAGCACCGTCGAGACCGCGATCGCCACGGCCAGCGCGACGCCCTGTTCGCGGATCAGCGCCAGATGCGCCACCACCCCCACGCCCGCGGGCACGAAGAACAGCGACAGGTTCGCCAGCAGCCCTTCGGCGACGGGGCGGATGCGGGTGGTCAGCCTGGGCCGCATCGCGCAGGCGGCCACCATCAGGATCATGCCCAGCACGGGGCCGGGCACGGGAAGGCCCAGGGCGCGGGTCGCGACCTCGCCCGCAAGCTGGAAACAGAGGATGATGGCAAGGCCGGGGATCATGCCGCAGGATACTGCGGCACATTGCCCTGCGCCAGCCCCGTTCATCTTGTGGAGGGGGCGGCGAAACCCCGCCAGATATGGGGTTGCGGTTGACTTGCCGATGCGGGATTGGGACAATCCCCGACCGACCCCGACCAAGGTGGACCCATTGCGCTTCGACAGGCTGCGGCTCAACGGCTTCAAGAGCTTCGTCGACCCCACGGATCTTGTCATCCGCGAGGGGCTGACCGGCGTGGTCGGTCCGAACGGCTGCGGCAAGTCGAACCTGCTGGAGGCCCTGCGCTGGGTCATGGGCGAGAACCGCCCCACCGCCATGCGCGGCGACGGGATGGAGGACGTGATCTTCGCGGGCACCGCGCGCCGCCCCGCCCGCGCCCATGCCGAGGTGTCGCTGTCTGTGGACAACCGCGACCGGCTGGCGCCCGCGGGCTTCAACGACGACGACGGCTTCGACATCACCCGCCGCATCACCCGCGACGCGGGCAGCGCCTACAAGATCGCGGGCAAGGACGTGCGGGCCCGCGACGTGCAGATGCTGTTCGCCGATGCCTCGACCGGCGCACACAGCCCGGCGCTGGTGCGGCAGGGCCAGATCAGCGAACTGATCAACGCCAAACCGAAAAGCCGCCGCCGCATCCTCGAGGAGGCTGCCGGGATCTCGGGGCTCTATGCCCGCCGCCACGAGGCCGAGCTGAAGCTGAACGGGGCCGAGACGAACCTGTCGCGGCTGGACGACACGCTGGACCAGCTGTCCTCGCAGGCGGCGACGCTGGCGCGGCAGGCCCGCGCCGCCGCGAAATACCGAGAGATCGGCGCCGCCCTGCGCCAGGCCGAGGGCGTGCTGCTGTTCCGCCGCTGGTCCGAGGCCGAGGCCGCCCGCCTTGCCGCTTCCGAAGCGCTGTCCGCCGCCATCCGCGCCGCGACCGAGGCCGGCCATGCCGCGACCGAGGCCGAGGAACGCCGCGCCCTGGCCGAGGAATCGCTGCCCCCCCTGCGCGAGGAAGAGCAGATCGCCGCCGCGATCCTGTCGCGCCTGACCGTCGAACGCGACGCGCTGCTGGATGCCGAGACCCGCGCCACCGAGGCCATCGCCGCGCTGGAATCGCGCATCGCCCAGCTGGAACGCGATATCGACCGCGAGGAATCGCTGAACCGCGACGCGGGCGAGGTGGTCGAGAGGCTGGCCTGGGAACAGGCCGAGCTGGAAAAGGCCGCCGAGGGCCATGACGACCGGCTGGACGCCGCAGCCGAGGCCGCCGAACAGGCCTCGGAGGCGCTGCGCGAGGTCGAGCAGCGGCTGGCCGAACTGACCGACGAATCCGCCCGTCTTGCCGCGCGTCACCAATCCGCCGAACGCCTGGTCGCCGATCTGCGCGCCATGTCCGACCGTGCGACCCGCGCCGCCTCCGAGGCCGAGGAGGCCGTCGCCCGCGCCACCGCGTCCGGCACGGATGCCCAGCAGGCGCTGGAACGGGCCGATGTCGCCCAGGGCCAGGCCCGCGACCGCGTCGAGGCCGCCGAAGAGGCGCTGGCCGCCGCCGAGGAGGCCCGCGCCGACCGCGAGGGCATCGAGAGCGCCGCGCGTTCCGCCCGCGCCGAGGCCGAGGGAGAGGCAAGCGCCCTTGCCGCCGAGATGGCCGCCCTGAAGCGGCTGGTCGAACGGGGCAGCCAGGGGGGTGCCACGCTGCTGGACCGGGTCGAGGTCGCGCGCGGCTACGAGACCGCCTTCGGGGCGGCGCTTGGCGACGATCTGCGCGCGGGCGTCACGGATGACGGCTCGGGGTGGCACATGCTGCCCTTCTGGGACGCCCCGCAGCCGCTGCCCGAAGGGGCTCAGCCCCTGTCGCCGCATGTGCAGGGACCGCGCGAATTGGCCCGCCGCCTGTCGCAGACGGGGCTGGCGGTCGATGCCGACCGCGCCGCGTCGCTGCAGCATGCGCTGCTGCCCGGTCAGCGCCTGGTGACCCCTGCGGGCGATCTGTTCCGGTGGGACGGGATGCGCGTCATGGCCGGCGAGGCGTCCTCGTCCGCCGCGCTGCACCTGCAGAAGGTCAACGAGCTGGCCGAGATCACGCGCCAGTCCGAAACCGCGCAGGCCCGCGCCGAGGCCGCAGCCGAGGCGCACGAGGATGCGCGCGGCGCGCTGGCGGCGGCCTCCGAGGCCGAGAAATCCGCCCGCGATGCCCGCCGGGAGGCCGAGCGCCTGCTGTCCGAGGCCGCCCGCGCCGCGACCCGCGCCGAATCCGACCTGGCGATGGCCAGCAGCCGCGCCGAAAGCGCGCGCGGCGAACTGGCCCGTCA